>JBEPVV010000092.1:0-6651 GCA_041690795.1 Gemmatimonadota bacterium
GCCGGAGTGCGGTCCTGATTGACAACAACCCCGACGCGATCGCGGTGATGCGCACCCGATTCGCCGGGCGCGACGTTTCCTTTTCTCCTCCTCTCGCCCGGCCTGCCTGATGACACGCAACACCGACGATTCGCACTACCGCCAAGCCACTCTCGCGGTGCACGCGGGACAGCGGCCCGATCCGCTCTCCGGCGCGGTGATGCCGCCGATCTATCAGACCTCGACCTACGTGCAGGACGGGCTCGGCAAGCCCCACAACGGCTACGAGTACGCGCGCACTCGCAATCCAACGCGGGAAGTGTGGGAGGCAAACCTCGCCGCGCTCGAGGGCGGGACCGACGGGTTCGCCTTCGCCTCGGGACTGGCAGCGCTCGACACCGTGCTCAAGCTGCTCTCGTCGGGCGATCACGTGGTGGTGGGCAATAACATCTATGGTGGCAGTCATCGCCAGATGGAAAGGATCTACGAGCGATTCGGACTGAGCTTCTCCTTCGTGGACATGCGCGACACCGGCAACGTCGAACGCGCGATGCGGCCGAATACGCGCATGATCTACTGCGAGACCCCCACCAACCCGATGATGTTTCTCGCCGACCTCAAGGCGCTCGGCGACATGGCCCAGGCACTCGGCGTCCTCCTCGTGGTCGACAACACCTTCGCGACACCGATCCTGCAGCGCCCCCTTTCGGTCGGTGCCGACATCGTGCTGCATTCGACGACGAAGTACCTCAATGGGCACTCGGACATGGTCGGTGGCGCGTTGATCACGTCACGCGATGATCTCGCCGAGAAGATCGGATTTCTCCAGAACGCCGCGGGCGGTGTGCCGGGGCCATTCGATTGCTGGCTCGCGCTTCGCGGCGCGAAAACGCTACCACTCCGAATGCGGGCACATTGCGACAATGCCATGGCGCTGGCAAGCTGGCTGGCATCGCGGAAGGATGTGCAGCGCGTGTACTACCCCGGTCTCCCCGACCATCCGCAACACGCCCTCGCGACCCGCCAGATGAGCGCCTTCGGCGGCATCATCTCGATCGAACTTGGCAACACCGACCGCGCTCGCAAGGTCGCGGAATCCACGCAGCTCTTCGCCCTGGCCGAATCACTTGGCGGCGTGGAGAGCCTGATCGGCCACCCCGCCTCGATGACTCACGCGTCGGTTCCCAAGGCGATGCGCGACGAGATGGGACTCACCGACTCGCTGATCAGGTTGTCGGTCGGGATCGAAGACGTGGAAGATCTGCGCGAGGATCTGGAGCGGGCGTTGAAGTAGTTGCGTTTCGCTTCATTCTGAAACCTCATTGCCTGGCTGGGCGTAGGTTCCGGCATCTCTACTTGCGAGTGTCCTGATGACCACGCTTCCGGCTCCTCGTCCGCGCGCGACCCTGCCTGACATCGCACCGGTCTCGTGGGAGCACCCCGCGGATCGCGCCGCGCTACAGACGTTGCGCGCCATTCCAGGCGTCGATCAGGTGATCCGGAAGGTGCTGGCGATGCTCGGCGGCGAGCAGGGAATTCGCCTGCTCTTCCAGGGCAACGCCATCCGGGTCGGACCACACCAGTTCCCGCGGCTGTGGGGGATGCACATCGAGAACTGCGCGACGTTCGGCTGGGAGAACGTGCCCGAGCTCTATGTCACCCAGACGCCGATCTTCAACGCCGGCGCTTACGGCGTCGACAATCCCTTCATCGTCATCCACTCCTCGGCCTTCGAACTGCTGGACGAGGATGAGCAGCGCGTGCTGCTGGCCCACGAACTGGGTCACGTGATGAGCGGGCATGCCCTCTACAGCACGATCGCCGCGATCATGCTGCTGGTGAGCCTGGGCGTGCTGCCGCTGCCACTCGAACTCCTGGTCCTGCCGATCCGCCTCGCCTTCCTCGAATGGTCGCGCAAGTCGGAGCTGTCAGCCGATCGCGCCGGGCTGCTGGGTTCGCAGGATCTCGCGCCAACCATGCGGCTCTTCATGAAGATGGCCGGCGGCGCCAACACGGCGAACGTCCGCCCCGGCGACCTCAATCTCGAACCGTTTCTCCAGCAGGCGAGCGAGTACGCGACGATGCACGACGGCTTCGACATCGTGTACAAGGTGCTCAATACCCTGGCACTCAGTCATCCGATGCACGTGGTGCGGGCCGGCGAAGTCCAGAAGTGGATCCAGTCGGGCGCGTACGAGCGGATCGTGGCCGGTGAATACGTGCGCCGTGGCAGCGAGGCTGACGATCGTCCGTTGCGCGACGACATGCGCGACGCCGCACAGCACTACAAGGCGGAGTTCACCGAATTTGCCGACGGCGTGAAGGCAGCTGCCAAGCGCGCGACCGAGCGCGCGCGCGACGCGTTCAATGACGCCCGCACGAAAGGCGCCGTGTGAGGTTGCTCATCGTCGGCGGCGGGGGGCGCGAACACGCACTGGCACTCGCCCTCGCCACCGACGATCCATCACACCGCATCTACGTTGCCCCGGGCAACCCGGGCACGGCAGCCATCGCAGCCAACCTCGACATCTCGCCTGACGACATCGACCGCCTGGTTGACGCCGCCGATGCCTTCGCCATCGACCTGATCATCGTCGGGCCGGAGGTGCCGCTGGCGCTTGGCCTCGCCGATCGCTTGCGCGCCGAAGGGCGAGCGGTCTTCGGTCCCGGCGCGAGTGGCGCCCGGATCGAAGCCTCGAAAGCGTTCGCGAAAGAAATCATGCAGGCAGCCGGCGTGCCGACCGCGACAAGCGCGGTGTTCACCGATCCTGCGACCGCGCTGCGCCACGTCGACTCGCATCCCGAACCGCTGGTGGTAAAAGCGTCGGGCCTCGCCGCGGGAAAGGGCGCGATCGTGTGTGCAACACGGGCCGAGGCGCGCGCTGCCGTGCTGGCCATGCTGGCCGACCGCATCTTTGGCGACGCAGGCCAGGTGGTGGTGATCGAGCGATTCCTCGAAGGCGAAGAGCTGTCGGTCATGGCGGTGACCAATGGGCGCGACGTGCAGCTGCTATCACCGGCACAGGATCACAAGCGCCTGCTCGATGGCGATCGAGGTCCCAACACCGGGGGTATGGGCGCATATGCACCAGTGTCCTTCGCCACGCCTGCGATGCTGCGGCGCATCGAAGCAGAAGTACTGCTTCCCACGCTGGCTGAACTCGCCCATCGCGGGATTCCGTATCGCGGTGTGCTCTATGCCGGCCTGATGATGCAGGCCGACGGCACGCCGAACGTGATCGAGTTCAACTGCCGCCTCGGCGACCCCGAGACTCAGGTGATCGTGCCGCTGATCCGGTCGGGGCTCACCGGATTGCTCGACGCGGCAGCACGGGGCGAGAAGCTGCCAGCGTGCGAGATGGGCGACAGCAAGGCGGTGACCACGATTCTCGCCGCCGCCGGCTATCCGGATGCGCCCGCGAAAGGTGCCGTGATCACGCTGCCCGACGACCTCGGCCCCGGCGTCACCCCATATCACGCGGGCACGCTTCGCCGTGACGACGGCGCCCTCGTCGTCAATGGCGGCCGCGTGCTCGCGATCACGGCAATCGCCCCGACCATCGATGTTGCACGCTCGGCAAGCCGGGCGGCGGCCGAGCGAATCCAGTTCGAGGGCAAGCAGTACCGCTCGGATATCGGCTGGCGAGAGGCGCACCGGACGGGCTAGGTTTTTGGCAACGATGCGCATCCTTCTCGCAACGCTCTTCGGATTCGCTACTCCTCTCGGCGCGCAGGTCCCGGTGTGGACTGTCGCGACCAGGCCGATGACTGTCATCGGTGTCAACGCCAGCGACGCCCAGCTCCAGCTTGCCGGCGTCCTTGGCGTGCATCGCATGGCCGATGGGCGAGTGCTCGTCGCCGACAGCGTACCGCTGCAGCTTCGGATCTTCGACGCGCGCGGAGCGTTGGTGTCGCAGCTCGGCCGGCGGGGCGCGGGGCCTGGCGAATTCCGGGGAAGGATCACGTTGTATGACGGCCGCGGGGATTCGGTCCTGGCCTACGACGAAAGCCTGAATCGCTGGACCCTGTATTCGCCCGACCTGCGCTTCGTTCGGACCTGGCCATCGATGGGCGATCAACGACAGCGGTTCGACCCGATTGCCTATCATCGGGCGCTGATTCATCCTGCGCCATCACCGCTATCCGCCTGCTATCCACTGCTGATCAACGGCCTGCCTCCGATGCGCGACTCGCTGTACCGCGAGGTCTTTCGCGATGGCGCGGATCGCGCCTGGGTGCGCGACGAGGGCACGCGGGACTGGATGGTCCATGCGCTTGCAGGCAAGGTGATCGGGCGGGTCGCGCTGCCGGCGGGCTTCGAGCTCCTGCAGGTGGGCGACGGCTTCGTCGCTGGCACACGCCGGGATGTCGACGACGTGGAGCGAGTCGAAGTGCTCGCGGTGTCGATGCCGCGCCACGACGTGGCGCCCGCTTGCGCCAGACAGGTCGCCGTGCTGCCCGTTGATCGTTCGCCAGAGACGCGCACACTACAGATCGATCTCCGCAACCTGGCCGTCGCAGGCGAGGCGTTTCGCGCCGACTACGGCCACTACGCGATGACCTTCGATTCGGTGGTGAAGGCCAGCAATTTCAGCGTGTCGCGCGAGACCGAGCTGCACCTGATGGCGCGGAATGGCGAGGGGTGGGACGCTGTCGCGCGCAATCCGCACCTGCATCGGTACTGTCGGATCCTGATCGGTGACGTCTCGCCCGGCTGGCTCTACCGCTTCCCTTTCTGCGGACCCTGACCCGCCACTATCGCCGCCAGGGCGTCTTCACTTCGTAGACCGGCGTGGCGGTCGCGCTGGCACGGGTGACGCCGATCAGCCGCCGCCGCTTGAGGTTGCGAATCGCCGCCTGCACCGCGCTCTTGCTCAGCCCGGTGAAGTGCGCGAGGTCGGCGTGCGACGCCGTGACGCGATGGGCGCGGTCGGTGTGCGGCCGGGTCGCGAGCCAGAGATAGACCAGGAAGGAGGACGGCCGGTGGTCGTGGCCGACCACGTCGCGCATCAGCGTATCGGCGATGTAGACGTCCATGGAGACTGTCTTCGTAGACACTATAGCGTCCATTGGTATAGTTACCGGAAAGCTACTGGACAGCGGCGCCCGCCCGCAACAGATTTGCTGCTCACCTGCCCTGTCGCGGAGCCAGCATGATCAGCCACGTCAAGTTTGTCGGTATTCCCTGCGCCGACCAGGATCGCGCCCTCAAGTTCTACACCGAGAAGCTGGGCTTCGAGGTCCTCACCGATGCGCCGATGGGCGACCAGCGCTGGATCGAACTCCAGTGCGCCCGGGCCCAGACCGGTGTCGTCCTCTTTACGCCTCCCGGTCACGAGAACCGGGTCGGCTCATTCTTCAACGGCGCCTTTGCCACCGACGACGTGTTCGCGACCCACGCCGAGCTGTCGGCACGCGGCGTCGAGTTCACCAAGCCGCCGGAGAAAGCGCCGTGGGGCACCTTCGCGACCTTCAACGACAGTGAGGGAAATGAGTTCGTGCTGAGCAGCCGCTGAACCAGCACCTCCCGCCTCGGGTTACTCGGCCGTGTCCGGTGCGGCGGCCCGACGGCGGTCCAGCACATTCTTGAATAGCTGCAGTGGATTCAGCTCGGCCACCGTCTTCCCGCGAGTCATGTTTCCCTCGTGACGCCGCGCGATCAGCGTCACCTCGTCGAGGTGGAGAATGCCGAGCCCGCACTCCTTGGCGCGAATGAACCAGTCCGAATCCTCGCCGAAGCGCAGCTTTCGATCGAATAGCCCGACGCGTTCGAAGGCCCGCCGACGGTACACGCCCGCGGCGATGGAGTAGGGGAAGGTCTCCGACGGACTGCCCACGTACTGGCCGTGGTCTTCGTGTGTCGTGAACCGGGTCAGCTGGACCCGGCCGTGCACGACGTCCATGTCGGGATGGGCCACCAGCGCGTCGACGAGGCGGTTGAGCATCCCTTCCGGCCAGAGGTCGTCAACGTCGAGGAACGCGAGCAATTCGCCTGACGCGTCGCGGATGCCGCGATTCCGCGCCTCGGCCGCGCCGGAGTTCGGCTGACGGAAGTAGCGGATGTCGACCGGCAGCGCGCGCACCGCGGCGGCGATGTCATCTATCGATCCGTCGTCGACGACGATGATCTCTAGCCCGGGATACCCCTGCGCCACGACGCTCTGCACCGCGTGCTGCAGGAACTCCGCGCCGTTGAACACCGGGATGATCGCAGTGAGCAACGGACGGGTGGCCGTTGGCGATTCGCTACCAAGGCTGCTAGCCAGGCGACCAAGCGACGCAGAGTCGAGTTGCAGCAGGCTGGCGATTGTCGCCGGCAGCGTGTTCACATCACGCCCAAGCGCGAGGTGCAGGTTGGCAACCGTGCCGAGCATCCGGTCAATGAAGGCATGCGTGACGCGGCCGGCGTGAGGAAGTTGCGACAGCGTGGTGAATTCGGCCGCGCGTTGGAGGACCACGCGCGAAACGGCAGAGATGACTGTGCCTGGCTCATTGCCGAATGACGGCGTGGCGACGACCCGGAGCGGCAACGACCGTCGCAGCTGAGCGGCATACTCGGGAACGAGTTGAATCACCGCTTTTTCACCGGGCGGAATCTCCGGACTCGTCACCAGCGCCGTGAGGTGCGGAAAACGCTCCATCGCCACGGCATCGAGCTTCGCCGTGCTGTAG
>JBEPVV010000093.1:0-6649 GCA_041690795.1 Gemmatimonadota bacterium
AGAATCACCACCGGCGCGATTCCAGTTTTCGTAAGCGGTCTCTCGATGGTGGCGCGGTCGCCCACGATGACGATGTCGAGATGGTCGAGGTCGATGTACTTCCGCGCGACGCGGACGAGGTCGGCGGCAGTCACGGCGTTGATATTCGCCGCGAAGTCGCGGTAGAAGGTATCCGAAACGCCGTCGGTGTAGAGCGAGCTGAACGACCCGGACATCGCGCGCACGGAGCTGAAGCGGTCGGGCAGCGACTGGATTAGCGACAGCTTGCCCTGGGTGATCTCGTCCTGGGTGAACGGCTTGCCGCCCTGCACGCCCTTCAGTTCCTTCATGAACTCGATCAGTGCGCTGTCGGTCTTTGCCGTGACGATGCCGCCGGTTGCGTCGAATTCCCCCGGTCCCCGGCCGTAGGTGAAGGCCGAACCCACGCCGTAGCTGTAGCCCTTCTCTTCACGAATATTGTGATTGAGGCGTGACTGGAAGAGAACGCCAAGGATGTTGTTCATTACCTCCATGGCGTAGTAATCAGGCGTTGAACGCGGGGGCCCTGGCAAGCCGATGTGAACGACAGACTGAGCGGCTTCCTTCTTGTCCACCAAGTAGATGGTCGTCGGCTTGCGCGCTGGTAGCGCCGGATAGTCGAACGCTGGTGGACTGCCACCCGGTGCCCAGCCGGCAAGCGCGCGCTCCACCTCAACCCGTGCCGCGGCAGCATCGATGTCACCGGCGACGGTAATGATCGCGCCGCCGGGACGGAAATACTTCTGGTGCAGTGCCACGAGATCGGCGCGGGTGATCGCGTTGATCGTTGCTTCGGTAGGACTGTACTGGCCGTAGGGATGGGTGTCGCCGAAGAGCACCCTTGCGAACACCAGCCCCGCAGTAAAGTTCGGGCTGGCCTTGGCCTGTGTCAGGCGGACCAGCGTCTGGCCGCGAATCCGCTCCAGCGCATCACCCGGAAAGGTCGGGTGCTCCAGCACGTCGGCCAGCAGATCGAGTGAGGCGCCGAACTTGTCTTTCAGCGCGAAGAAGGCGAGCGACCCGGACTCGTCGCTGATCGAGCCGGAGATGAACGTGCCGAGCAGTTGCTGTGCGTCGGACAACTGGTCGGCGGTGCGCGTGGTTGTCCCTTCGCGCATCATCTGACCGGTGATGCTGGACAGTCCGACCTTGTCGAGTGGATCAAAGTTTTTCGAGCCGCCAATCCACGAAATCGAGAACGCAATGAGCGGAAGGTCGTGCTTCTCTACCACGACGAGCTCGGCGCCATTCGTGAGCTTCACGCGAGTTGGCGTGGGAACGTGAAACACCGGCGTCCTGCCAGGCGTCGGAGTGGCGTTGCGATCAAGCGCCTGACCGGAGAGTGAGGTCGCGCACCCGACGAGCACGATGAAAGCGGCGGCGCCGCGCTGAACATTGGCTTGGGCGAACATCAGTTGCCTCCCATCAGGTAGTGGCCGCCGTCGGGGCTCACCGTGACCTTGACGCTGGTGGCGGGCCTTGCTGCCTGGTCGGATTTGCCGAGCGGCACGACGCTCAGGACGACGCGGTGGCGTCCGAGATAGGTGTTGGCCATTCGCTTGACGTCGGCTGCCGTGACGCTCTTCACATGTTCGTACTCGCTCCGGAAGTCGCCGGCATCACCGTGGAACACGAGTCCCTCGAGCAGGAGGTTGGCCTTGGCGAGGTTGAACTCCAATCCGCTGACGAATCCCAGCTCGAGGCCGGCGATCGCCTTCGCCATCTCCTCCTGCGTGGGCCCTTCGCGCTTCAGGCGATCGATCACCGAGTCGGCGGCCGCTTCGAGGTCGGTGAGCGAATGACCGGGGCGGGGCGAGATCATGATGTTGAACTCGCCGACTCTTTCGCGCTCGCTCTGGCGTGACGAGACGGAGGCTGCGGATTGCGCATCATAGACCAGTGCCTTGGTGAGGCGCGCCGTGCGCGATCCGGTCAGGATGGCGGCGAGCACATCGAGCGCGTGCTTGTCATCCCTGGAATCGGCGCCGACCGTGGGCCACCGCATGAAGAGCATTGGTACCTGCACACGGTCCTCGAACACCAGTCGCTTGTCGGCGGCCAGGAGCGGTTCGGTGATGGCCGCTCGAACGATCGGCTTGCCGCCCGGCAGGTCGCCAAAGTATTTCGTGATCCAGGCCTTCGCCTGCGCCGGGTCAAAGTCGCCGACGATGGCGAGCGATGCATTGGACGGTGCGTAGTACAGGCGGAAGAAATCCTTCACGTCCTCGACGGTCGCTTGCTGAAGCTCCGAGATGTACCCCACGACCGGCCACGAATAAGGATTCGACGCCGGGTAGAGTGCGGCGTTCTGGATTTCCCACGCCCGGCCATACGGCTGGTTATCGATTGCCTCACGGCGCTCGTTCTGCACGATGTCGCGTTGCGCCTCGAACTTTGCCTTGTCGAGTTTGTCGAGCAGGAATCCCATCCGGTCCGCTTCGATCCAGAGTGCCGACTCGAGATAGTTCGATGGTTCGTTGTCGTAATAGTTGGTCCGGTCTTCGCTGGTCGTCGCGTTGTTGTCGCCGCCCACCCCTTCGGTCAGGCGGTCCTGCACGCCGTACGGCACGTGAGCCGAGCCGGTGAACATCACATGCTCGAACATGTGCGCGAATCCGGTGTGACCGGACACCTCGTTCTTCGAGCCGACGTGATACCAGATGTCGACCGTCACGCGCGGTGTCGAGTGATCGGGCGCCAGGATCACCTGCAGTCCGTTCGGCAGCGTCACCAGCTCGAACGGAATGCGGATCGCATCACCGGCTTGCGGTCGCGCCTGCGCCAATGCGCTCGATCTGATGATCGACGTGAGGATGAACGCTGAGAGCAGGGCGAAGTGAGGAAATCGATTCATCGGGTTGCCTCGGTGATTGGCTCGAACTGATCGCAGTGGCTGCTGATGCTCCAATATCGTACGCCAAGGTCTCAAGGCTCTCAAGCTACTTCCTGGCGCGATGCCGAGTTCGAGTTTCAAGAATCGCGGATCGGCAAGCGCACTTATTGCGTCAGCGGTATCGATAAGGCCACGGAGGTCCAGGTCTACCGGGCCGTATGGCCCGAAACTGCTGCGGAGGCGTACGGCGCAGCTTCGTGTCGGTCGGCACCAGTCGCTCGACCGTTGGATTAGCTTTACGGTCGAATGTCGGCATTGTCTCCGGATCTCTTCACCCGCATCGAACAGACCATCGACGAGATGCGGCCCTACATCGCCTCGCACAAGGGCAGCGTCGAAGTCATCGATTTCGATACCGGCAATGGTGTCCTTCTCGTGCGTCTGGGCGGCACCTGTGTCGGGTGCTCTGCCTCCACCGTGACGCTCAAGGCCGGGCTCGAGCAGCGCCTCCGCCGCGCGGTACCCGAGGTCCGGGTCGTCGAGGCGGTGTGAGCGCGTTTACCGTTGACCTGGTGCGCTCGACCCTCGATTCGGTGATCAACGCACGCACCGGCCAGGGCGTCGTTGCGTCGGGCATGATCGACACGCTCGACGTCGACGCGGCAACCGGTGAAGCGAGCTTCACCTTCCTCCTGCGCCGCGACGATCCCGCCACACTGGTTCGTCAGGCGCGGCAGGCCCTGATCGCGGCAGGCATGCCCCAGCCCAGGATCCAGGTTGTCGATCCTGCCGGACCTCCGAAGCCGACGCACGGGGCTCCCCAGAGCGCGCAGGGAGGCGTTCCTGCGCCCACCCCGATGGAAGTGCCCGGGATCGGCAAGGTGGTCGCCATATCGTCCGGCAAGGGCGGCGTGGGCAAGTCGACGGTCACCGTCAATGTGGCTGTTGCGCTGGCCGAGAGCGGGTATCGCGTCGGTATCATCGACGCCGATTTCTACGGCCCCGATCTGCCTCGCATGGTCGGCGTCTACGAAAAGCCGGTCGTGCAGAACGGGCGGATCATTCCCCTCGAAGCGTTCGGCATCAAGTTGATGTCGATCGGCTTCCTGGTCGACCGCGATGCGCCGGCGATCTGGCGCGGCCCGATCATCACCAAGGTGCTGCACCAGTTCCTGCACGATGTTGAATGGGGTGAACTCGATTTTCTCCTCTGCGACATGCCTCCCGGCACCGGCGATGCGCAACTTTCGCTGGTGCAGCAGGTGCTGGTCAGCGGTGCGGTTGTCGTGACGACCCCGCAGGAAGTGTCCGTTGGTGATGCGTTGCGCGGCGCAAAGATGTTCGAGCGCGTGAACGTTCCCGTGCTCGGCATCGTCGAGAACATGAGCGGATTCATCGACCCGGCGACTGGCGTGCGCCACGATCTCTTCGGCGCGGGCGGCGGGCAGCGCCTCGCCGACGAACTTGGCGTGCCGCTCCTCGGCCAGGTCCCCTTGCAAGCAGGGCTGGTCGACGCCGCCGATCGTGGCGAACCGATCGTGATCGCCGCGCCTACGTCCGCCGCCGGCGTGATCCTGCGCGAAATTGCTGCCGAAATCCAGCGCCGCGTCTTCGCCGGTGGAGTGTCGCTCCCGGTTCTGGAGTAACGCCGTCGGCGTGTTGCAAGTGGGCTATCGTTTCGTCTTCCTCTCCATGACATCCGTCCTCGTCAGCATCCGCGCCCGGGTCCCTGCCATCATGTTGGCCACCGCCCTCGCGCTGGGATGTGCGATGCCCATCTGTGCGCAGGGGGCCACCGTCGAAACCGAGATGCGTCACGTCGACTTTCATGTCGACGCAACCCTCGTTCTGCAGATCAATTATCTCCGCGGACGTCTCGTTCCTGCGAGTGCGGCGCAGCCACCCACCTTCGACACGCCCCGCACCTTCGCTATCGAAATGGACACGGCCAGCATCACGCTGCGGACCACCGCGCTCGCCGACCTGCTCAATCGGTACGTCTTCAACTACTCGGGCTCGCCGTTGCGCAAGCTGGTCGTGACGACGGACAGTGGCCGGCTCAAGCAGAAGGGCCACCTGCATGGCCTGCCGTTCAGCGTGCTGTCCACGGTCTCGATCACGGCGGATGGGGAGTTGCGGCTGCATCCGCAGTGGATGCACGCGTTTGGCATCAGCATCAAGGGATTGATGCACGTGTTCGGGCTATCGCTGCAGAAGGTCGCCAATGTGCAGAAGGCGCCTGGCGTCCGCATCGAGAAGGACGATCTCCTGCTGACACCGGCGGTGATGCTGCCGCCGCCGTACACCCGCGGCCACCTCGTTGCCGCCGTGATCCGCGACTCGTCGATTACGCTGATGTTCGGCCGGCACGGAATCATCCACCCGCTGGTGATTCCCGATCTGCATGCCAAAAACTACATGTATTTCAAGGGGTCGACCATCCGGTTTGGCCGCCTGACGATGACGCCGGCAGACCTGCTTGTCGTCGATCACGATCCCCGCAACCCCTTTGATTTCTGGCTGGAGAAGTATCAGGCGCAACTCGTCGCGGGCGTATCGCACACCACCCGTGCCGGGGGCTTGATCACCGAGTGGCCTGATTTCTTTTCCTTGAAGGGCGCGCAGTAAGCGTGCGGGACCGGTGCGCCTCTACCGGATCCACTCGATGCGGATGCCCACGACCGAGGCCTTGAGGTCGACATCCAGCTTGTGCGGGGCCTGCGCATACCCCGGCGTGACCGACGCCTCGCCAGTCTTGACGAAGCCATTGTGATCGAACGGGGAAAGAAAGCGGGTGCCGCTGATGCGAACCCCGGTTCCCCGCGGCAGGCGCAGCGTCAGGCTGCCCATCGCGAGTGCGACCACCACCGACATGTCGCGACGCCAGGCGCCATCAAAGTCGAGCGTGGTACCGCCGGCCGCACCATCCACTCGCACTTCGGCGCAGTTTGACCGCGCGAGATGGTGCACTTCGAGTTGTGACGCCCCGACGGAAAAAGATGCGAAGCGACAGGTGCCGCGTGTCGGTGCTGAGAAATCGACGGTGCCATGCGTCGCGCTGATGTTGACCGTCAGGCTGGTCAGGTTGGTTCCACCCAGATCAAGGCTCGCATCGGCCGCACCGATGTTCGCATCCAGAGTCAGCGCAACTTCGCTCGCCAGTTGGAAACGTGCGACTTGGCGCTCCGACCCGCCCGCGCTGACCCTCACTCCCAAGCCGCCGGTCGACTGCATGCCAAGCCGCAGGATCCCGGTGCGTGGGTCGTATTGCTGGATCGGTGCCGATTGCTCAGCGTCGTACCGCAACTTGAGGCCGTAGAGCACCGGGCCTGCGGCGGGGCCAAGGACAACGGTACCGCCGCTGAAGTCGAGCGTGGCGTAGAGGGCGCGCTCAGCGGTGACGGGTCGCGAAATCGACAGCGTTCTCATCGTTTGCGCGCTGGCGGCCTGGGCGTGCGACGCAAACAGGGCCGCGGCCGCAGCGGCGACGATCGCTGCATTCGGGCGCGTCATTCGTCGCGCTTCGAAGGACGCTTGATGGCGGGCACGCCGAACTGCGGCGTCGCCCACAGATATTCATCCGTCATCATCTCGGGCGAGATCAGCCGGCCCGCAAAGTGTTCGCGAATACCGCCGCGCGACAGCAGCGCTGCGCCGAAACCGACCGTCGCCAGTCCCCACGTGACAAACCCTGCCGCGGCCAGCATCAACGATCCGGCGACCGGTACCCAGCCAAAGATCACCCAGGCGATCCACAGTGTCGCCACCGTGCCCAGCCCCGTGACGACATAGCGATAT
>JBEPVV010000094.1:0-6643 GCA_041690795.1 Gemmatimonadota bacterium
GCCTTCTACTGCTCGCAGGCGGTCGCGCCGGGGATGAAAGCCGCCAGATTCGGGCGCATCATCAACATCTCCAGCGGCGCGGGGCTCGGCATTTCGCTCACCGGCATACAAGCCTACGCGTCGGCGAAGGCGGCGCAGATCGGTCTCACGCGACAACTCGCTCACGAACTTGGTCCATGGGGGATCACCGTCAATAACGTGGCGCCCGGATTTGTTCGCTCGAATCAGGCCACCGAAAAGCAGTGGCAAGCGTACGGCGCCGAGAAGCAGCGGGCGCTGGTTGACAACATTGCGCTCAAGCGGCTCGGTGCTGTAGAGGACATCGTGTCAGGCGTACTTTTCTTCGCGTCGAATCAGGCGGGCTGGATCACCGGCCAGGTGTTGTCGATCGATGGCGGCAAATGACCGATCTCGCGGCGGTGCTTGCGCACCTGGAGCGAGGGCACGAGCGGATTCTCGCTGAACTGGTCGAGTTCGCCGCCATCCCGAGCGTCAGCACCGATCCTGCACACGCGGGTGATCTGCACGCCGCGGGGGCGTGGGTTGCGACGAAACTGGCGGCGGCAGGTCCGTTCACCGTCAGGACGATGCCTACCGCGGGCGCGAGCGTCGTCTACGCCGAATGGCTGAACGCGCCGGGAGCGCCGACAGTGCTGATCTACGGGCACTACGATGTGCAACCGGAAGATCCGATCGATCGGTGGGAGAGCCCACCGTTCGAGCCCACGCTGCGCGACGGACGTCTATACGCACGCGGCGTGTCGGACGACAAGGGACCGATGCTCATCCCGATCAAGGTCGCCGAGGCGTTCTTTGCGGTGCAGGAGCGTCTGCCACTCAACGTGAAGTTCCTGATCGAGGGCGAGGAGGAGATCGGCAGCCCGCATCTCGAAGCATTCGTCGACGAGCATCGCGACCTGCTCGCGGCCGATGTGGTACTCTCGGCCGACGGCGCCATGTGGCGGATCGACGAGCCCTCGCTGACGGTGGCGAACCGCGGCCTGGCCGGGCTCGAACTCACGTTGAGGGGAGCTGCCAAGGATCTGCATTCCGGGCGGCACGGCGGCAGCGTCGCCAACCCGCTGCACGCGATGGCACGGCTCATTGCCTCGCTGCACTTCGCCGATGGCCGCGTCGCCGTCGCCGGTTTCTACGATCGCGTTCGCGAGCTGACGCCGGCAGAGCGCGCCGACATCGCGGCGCTGCCGTTCGACGAAGCCGCCTACCTGCGGCAGGTTGGCGCCAGTGCCACGGTTGGAGAGCACGGGTACAGCACGCTTGAACGCCAGTGGACGCGACCGACGGTCGAGGTCAACGGCATGTGGGGCGGGTACCACGGCCCAGGACAGAAAACCGTAGTTCCGTCCGAGGCGCACGCCAAGATCACCTGTCGCCTGGTGCCGGATCAGGATCCCGACGACGTGGTTGCGCTGATGGTGAGACATCTCGAAGCGAGTGTTCCGCCGGGAACCCAGCTGACGACTTGTCCGGCCGATCACGGCGCACGACCAGCGCACATCAGGCGCGATCACTGGGCGCTCAAGGCAGCGGAGCGTGCGCTGCAGGAAACGTACGGCGTAGCGCCGCTGATCGTCCGCATGGGTGGAACCGTGCCGGTGGCGGAGATTTTCCAGCGGCTGATGGGTCTGGACACTTTGTACTTCTCCTTCTCGACTGGCGACGAGGACTTCCATGCGCCCAACGAATTTTTCCGGGTGAAGCGGTTGCACGAGGGTCTCATTGCGTGGGCGCGGCTCTGGGCCATCATCGGCGAGGTCCAGCGGTGACCCAGAACACTGAACTCGCACAAGCCGAGGCACAGGTGGTGGCGCACAGTGCCTCGCTCAAGAAAGAACTTGGCGTCCGCGACCTGGCGCTCACCCAGATCCTCTTCATCATCGGCCTCACCTGGATCGGTGTCGCTGGCAAGCTCGGTCCCTCGCACGTCTTCATGTGGCTGCTCGCCATCGCCCTTTTCTATTTTCCGATGGCTGCCGTGGTGATCTACCTCAATCAGTTGATGCCGCTCGAGGGCGGTCTCTACCAGTGGGCCAAGCTTGGCTTCAACTCCACGGTCGGGTTCCTGCTGGCGTGGAACCTCTGGCTGTATGTCATCGTCTTCACGTCGGAAATTGGCATTCAGTGCGCGACATATCTCTCGTACGCGCTCGGCCCGAGCGCCGCGTGGCTGACGTCGAGCACCTGGTTCGTCGCGCTCTCGTCGGCACTGATCCTGACCTTGATGGCCGTTGCGGCGACAATCGGGCTCTCAGTGGGCAAATGGGTTCACAATATCGGTGGCGTCTTCATGCTGATCATCTTCGGCATCCTGATCGTGCTCCCCGTCATCGGTCTCGCCACCGGTCACCTGCCCTCGTTCCACCCCTTCCGCACCAGCGTGCCGAAATTCTCACTCTTCAACCTCAACATCCTCGGAAAGATGGGTTTCGGCGCACTCGGCGGCTTCGAGTACATTGCGATCCTGGCCGGCGAGACCCGCGCCCCGGCGAGCGCAGTCCGGAAATCGGTCTACATCGCGGCGCCGATCATCGCACTGATGTTCATCCTCGGCACCGCGACGGTGGTGGCGTATGTCCCGGCCAACGACATCGACCTGATCGCGCCAATGCCGCAGGTGCTCCGCGCGGGTTTCGGGCCGTTCGGCATCGCCGGGCCACTGGTGGTGATCGCGATCCTGATGACGCTGGCGATGCGGGTGGCACAGGTCAGCGTGAGCTTCACCGCCGTCACCCGCCTGCCGATGGTGGCCGGTTGGGACCACCTGCTGCCGGCGTGGTTTTCCCGCCTCCACACCCGCTACCGGACGCCGGTCAACTCGATCGCCCTGGTGGCGGTATGTTCATTCGTCATCTCGTTGATCTCTCTGGTCGGTGTCGGGCGTGCCGAGGCGTTTCAGCTGCTGTTCAATGCCGGTGGCGTCCTCTACGCGTTGACCTATCTGGTGATGTTCGCGATTCCGATCTTCGGCCTTCGCGGTGTGACGCCGCGGCCACCACGCTGGCTGCAGGGAGCGGCGTGGTCGGGGTTGCTGATGACCGCCCTGTACGTCGTGGTCGCGGTCGTCCCGATCGTGAAGGTCGCAAGCGTCATGACGTTCGCTCTCAAGGTTTCGTCCGTCATCGTGGTCATGAATCTGGTGGGCGTCGGGATCCTCGTCACGGCGGGCCGGCGGTCCAAACGTTTTGCACAGGGAGCCTAACATGTCGAGCATCGCCTCATCGTACCCGGGCAATCGTCGCTGGCTTCTCGTTGCGTTGGCGGTCTTGACGAGTGCTGGCGGTTACGCGGCGGTTCGATCATCAGCTGCCCGACCGCTCGACGGCGACTGGGACGTTTACATCGCCCTCAGCGCCAAACCAAAGTTCGGCTTTGAAGGGTGGCGCCGAATGGGATTTGCGCACTTCGCCAGCAGCGACTCCGGCAACGTGGGCTTCCTGAAGCGCCGCACTGGTCAGCCGATTCTCATGGCAAACACGGTCTCGATTCGTGGTGACTCCGTCATCCTGACCCAGGACGATCGCCTCGTGATGCGGGCGGCCTGGCACGGCGACACGCTCGCCGGGCTGCAGTACAGCAACGGCAACCTTGCCGATCGCCGCTACCGCCTGGTGCGCCGCGCCACGCCGGCGGTCGTCGAGCAGACGTATCAGGTCTGGACGATGCCGGCGTCCGATTCGCAGTACGCAGTGACGATCGACACGCTGGTCCTGATGCCTACCCGCGATGGTGCGCAGCTGGAGACCTGGATTGCACATCCGGTGGGGCCCGGGCCGTTTGGCGTCGTCATGCAACGTTCGCCGTATCGCGCGTCCAACGCTGGCGCCGGTCGCTGGTGGGCGTCGCGCGGTTACATCTACGTGGGGCAGCTGGTGCGCGGCCGCGGGCGGTCGAGCGGTGACGTCGCGGACTTTGGCGACTACAGCACCGATATCAAGGACGGTTATGACGCCGTGGAATGGGCGGCGAAGCTGCCGGGGAGCAACGGCAAAGTGGGCATGATCGGCCATTCGGATGAAGGACGGCTGGTCTGGTTCGCCGCCGTGAGTGCGCCGCCGCATCTCGCTGCCATCGCGCCTTCCGCCGCAACCAGCGATCCCTGGCGTATCGTTCCATATGCGGCGATGGCGTTCGGGCCGATCAACGTGGACTGGGCCTGCCTGATGCGCGGGCGGAACATGGCCACCAATACCGCGGAGCTCGACATCGGCGAAGCCATCACCCATCTGCCGCTGTCGACGCTGCCGCAGCGTCTCGGCTGCGGTGATGTGCCGCTGTGGGATCGCTGGATCGCGCATCCCACGCTCGACGCCTACTGGCGGACGCACGCCGCGACGACGTTCATCGACCAGGTCAACGTGCCGGCGCTGTCGCTCGCGGGATGGCACGACGATTCGCGCGGGCCGCTCGACTATACCGATGCCCTTCTCAAGGTGAAAAACCACCCGGCGTGGCATCTGGTGATGGGCGTGCATGCGCACAAAGGCGTCGACTATGTCGCCGGCGATTTCGGCCCCGAGGCGCGCTACGAATACCGCGACCTGCAGCTGCGGTGGTTCGATCACTACCTCATGGGCAAGGACAACGGCGTCGACAAGCTCCCGCCGGTCGACATCTTCGTCCAGGGCGACAACGTCTGGCGTCACGAGCAGGATTGGCCGCTGGCGCGAGCGCGCTCGACCAACTGGTATGTGTCGTCGGGCGGTGCAGCGCAGACCAGTGCCGGAAACGGCACGCTGGATACGCTGCCGCCGCGTGGCGCCATCGCCGACACCTTCACCTACAATCCCGGCGATCCGACACCGTACCTGATCGATTCACGCGAGCTGGAGGAGTCGCTCAACGAGGACTACACCCAGGTCAACGCGACACGGAAGGATGCACTGGTGTTCACCTCCGCGCCGCTCACCGGTCCGATCGAGGTCACTGGTGAGATGTCAGCGACGGTCTACGCCGCGAGTAACGCGAAGGACACCGACTGGGGTGTGATGCTGCTCGATGTCTTTCCTGACGGTCATGCCGAGCGGGTGCAGGACGGTTTCGCGCGAGCGCGATTCCGGAAGGGGATGGACAAGGAAGTGCCGCTGGTGAAAGGGCAGGTAGAAAAATACGACATCGACCTCTGGTTCACCTCGAAGGTGTTCGCACCGGGTCACCGACTCCGGGTCACCATCTCGTCGGCGCTCTTTCCCAAGTATGATCGCAACCTGAACACCGGCGGCAATAATGAGCGGGACTCGAACTTTGTGGTGGCACACCAGCGCGTACTGCACGACGCGGCGCACCCGACCCACATCGTGCTGCCAATAGTGGCGCGGTAGGCGGCGGCGCAGGCGTGCGCTCCCCGAGGACTCGCTGGAGTGCCGCGTTCGTCGCGTCGTTGGTACTGGCTGGTTGCAGCGCCCCGAGTCCGCGGGCTCCGATCGACAGCGCGGCGATCGCGAAACACGCCGACGATTCGATCATTGCCCGCCGCATCCAGACCGCGCCGGCGCTGGTCGATTCGGCGCGGCGCACCATGGCGACGCTGCTCAAGCACCCGGAGACCGCGCTGTTCGACTCTCTCGCCGTGATGCAGTTGCCCAGGGAGAACGGTGCCTGGTCGATGCCGTTCGTGTGCGGCCGCATCGGTGGCCGACCAGGCATTGGCGGCCGCAGCACGCTGACGCCGTTCATCTACCGGGACCGATACACCGTGTTCGTGCTCGACAAGGACAACGCCGCGGCGTTCGCGGCGTTGCGGGCGAAGGACTGCAACAATCCGGCGGCTCGCCCCCTGCTCAGGTAACGGTGCGGCTCTCGAGCGGAGCCGACGGCGTGATCAGCGTCGAACTACCGAGGAAGGTTTTGCCTGCCGACCCGTGCAGGTAGTCGATATCGCCCGCCGCCGATTGACGTCATCGCATTCTCCGCGAGAGTCGCGCGAAGTTCTCGCGACACCACTTCGCGCACCGTGCCGAGTTCCTCGGCAAGATCCTTCTGTGTCATTCCCAGCGTAAAGACGCCGCGCTGAGCCACCGCCGCGCGCGCCGCCACATGAACGGCGAGGCGTTCTCTCACACTGTGTCCAGATCGGTCGTCCAGCCGGTCGACCAACCCTCGCACCCGCAGGGCGAGTCGACGCAACAGGATCAAGGCGACTGCGTCGTCGCTGGCCATTGCGGCCCGCAACGCCGGCAACGTGAAGAGCGCGCAACGCGTTGGCTCCGCCGCAATGCCGGTCGCCGGATGCATTCCTCCCGCGAAGAGCGGAACCTCGCCCAGTGTCCCGCCCGGCCCTTCGTTGTGGATGACGTGTTGCCTCGCACCCGTTCCGCGGACCACCCGAACCTTGCCTTCGATGACGATATACCAGCCACGGGGCGCGCTACCAGCGGCAAAGACAACGGCGTTAGTGCGGTAGCGCACTTCCATGCCATGGTCCGCGAGGATATCGGTGACCACTCCCGGCGCGTCGTGGAAGGGCGCAAGCTCGCGGAGCAGGGCAGGGGAGATCATGCCGAAGAAGAGCGAACCCTCTGTCGCGCCGCAAGGTTGCAACTCGTCAGTGTGACATCGTCCCTGCCGCCCCCCGCGCGTGAGGCATGTGATGCACGTGGGCAGATCGAGGAGCGCGCTACGGACC
>JBEPVV010000095.1:0-6622 GCA_041690795.1 Gemmatimonadota bacterium
CGTCGAGGCGCTGGCCGACACGGTACCGCCCAGTGAAAGATGACCGGTCACCGAGCGTACGAGCAGCGCACTTCCGTAGTAGCTGTGCGAGCGCGCGATCAGGTTGGTCGTGTCGTCGAGCTGGTAGCTGCTGCGGTCGGTGCTGCCGTACAGGTTCGCGCGGAACTTCCAGTCCGCCGTCGTGCGCGACGCGGAAAACGACCCGCTGCCGCCGCGCGAGCTGCTCTGCGATTCGCCGTTGAGGTAGCCACTGAGCCCGGCGCCGAAGACCCAGAAATTCCAGGGATCGCGCGGCGCCTGCTGGGCGTGCGCGCCGACGACGCCGATGAAGTTGACGGCGAGGTCCCGGGCGAAACGGGTTCGCATCGCATAGTGGGCGAGACCAAGCTTGAGCGCATGCGCCAGTTGCTGGCGCAATTCGTCGCCGGTCGCGCCCCGAGCGGTGTTGTAGCGGAATTCGTCATCGACACCGGAGAATTCGCGCTCGCCCGAAAATGTGAGGGTGACTTCCGAGCCGCCGCCGCCGGTGGCGATCGACGTGGCAATGACGTGCACCTGCGCCGCCGTCCGGTCACGTACGTAATTGACCCAGGTGATCTCGGTGCGGAGGTAGTCGAAATCGCAGCCGCCGACGTGGCAATCGAGAAAGAGCCGCAACCCCTCGGCGCTGTCGGAATGGACGGCCACGGTGTCGGGGGCACGAACCGCAGTGGTGTCCTGCGCGCACAGGGTGCCCGGAGTCGCCACGCAGGCGATGAACAGGGCAATCTGGCGGCAGAACGGCATGACACCTCGACTGGGCGGACCCGGACACGGAGTTCGGTGCGAGCGCTCGCTAGGTTCACAATGCATGCCACTCCCCATCGAGCCGGTGCTCCCTGCGCTGATCGCCGCCCTCACCACCAGCCAGTTCGTGGTGCTCGAGGCCCCGCCCGGGGCGGGAAAAACTACCTTGGTTCCGCTCGCCCTGCTGAACGAACCATGGCTCGTGCCGCAGCGAATCGTGATGCTCGAGCCCCGGCGGCTGGCCGCGCGCGCGGCCGCAATGCGGATGGCTGCGACGCTTGGCGAACGGGTCGGAGACCGGGTCGGCTACCGGATGCGCGGCGAGACGCGAACCGGTCCGCGTACGCGCATCGAGGTCGTCACCGAAGGCGTCCTGACACGAATGCTGCAACACGATCTCGGTCTCGAGGGAGTGGGCCTCGTCATCTTCGACGAGTTCCACGAGCGCTCGCTGATCGGCGACAGCGGATTGGCGCTGACGCTGGCCGTCGCGCAGACCTTGCGACCCGATCTCCGAGTGCTGGTGATGTCGGCCACGCTCGATGGGAATGCCATCGCGACGCTGCTCGGCGGCGCACTGGTGATCCGCAGCGAAGGTCGCGACTGGCCGGTCGAGACGCGCTACAGCCCGCCACGCGCGCCGGCGGTGGGTCGGTTTGCGCACCGCGGTGTCGAGGCACATGTCGCGCAAGTCGTGCGCGACGTGGTAGCTGAGGAAACGGGATCGCTCCTCGTCTTCCTGCCTGGCGCCGGCGAAATCCGGCGGGTGGACGAAGCACTCCGCGGGTCGCTCCCGGCTGGGGTCGATCTGCATTCGCTGCACGGCACGATGTCGATCGAGGCGCAGGACGCAGCGATCGCTCCGTCGCCAGCCGGCCGCCGCAAGGTGGTGCTGGCGACGAGCATCGCCGAAACGTCGCTCACGATCGACGGCATCCGCGTGGTGATCGACAGCGGGCTGATGCGGGTGCCCCGCTTTTCGCCGCGCACGGGGATGACCCGACTCGATACTATCCGTGTTTCCCGCGCGTCGGCCGACCAGCGCCGTGGTCGGGCCGGTCGGCTTGAGCCCGGGGTGTGCATCCGTTGCTGGAGCGCCGCCGACGATGCCGGGCTGGTGCCGTTTACGCGGCCAGAGATTCTCGACGCCGACCTGGCGCCGCTGATACTCGACCTGGCGAGTGCCGGCTTTCGCAGCCCCGCCGAATTGCGCTGGCTCGACGCGCCGCCGCCCGGTGCCTGGGCACAGGGGCGCGAACTGCTGCAGCTGCTCGGCGCCCTCAACCCAGCGGGACAGCTCACCGCGCATGGAAGGCTGATGGCGGAGGCCGGGACGCATCCTCGTCTTGCGCACATGCTGCTGCGCGCCGGGGAGATGGGTACCGCGGCCTCGTCAACCGCGGCCGTGCTGACGGCATTGCTCGAAGAACGCGACGTGCTGCGCGGCCTCGATGGGCCACCTACGGTCGATATCCAGCTGCGGATCGATGCCGTTGCGCGCCGCAGCGACGATGTCATGCTCGGTGGCGCGACGGTCGACCGCTCGGCCTTGCGGCGCGTGCAGGAAAACGTCCGGGCGCGGCTGCGCGGCACTCACGTCGGAGAACCCGCGGTGGCCGACCCAGGGGTGTTGCTGGCGTTCGCCTACCCTGATCGTGTCGCGCAGCGTCGCGGCGGACCCGGTCGCTTCCTGATGCGCAATGGCCGCGGTGTCAGCATCGCCATCACTGATCCGCTCGCGCACGCCGAGTGGATCGTGGCGCTGCAGATCGACGACGCCGGTCGCGACGGTCGGGTGATGCTGGCCGCCACGATCGATGTGAATGAACTGATGGGACATGCGGCGGAGCAGGTCGTGGTGGAAGACGTGATCGCGTGGAATCCGTCGACCCGCAGTGTGCGGAGCCGTCGGATCACCCGGCTTGGCGCACTGGTGCTGAACGATTCGGCGCTCGCGGCGCCGGCGCCGGCGGCCGTGAACGCCGCGCTGCTCGCGGGTGTTCGCGAGCTGGGCGTCGGCGCGCTTCCCTGGAGTGAGGCCGCGCAATCACTGAGGCGGCGGCTCGCCTTTCTCCATCACCACGATGGGGAGTGGCCCGATGTCGGTGACACGGCACTTGCGAGCACGCTCGAAGAGTGGCTGGCTCCGCGCATGGATCACGCGCATCGCTTCGACGATCTGGTACGGATCGATTTCGCCGCCGCGCTGCGCTCATTGCTGACATGGGAGCAAGGCGCCAGCGTCGACGTGCTGGCGCCGCAGCGGATCACGGTGCCGACCGGTTCGGCGATCCTGGTTGACTACGACACGCCCACGACGCCGTCCCTCGCAGTGCGACTGCAGGAAGTCTTCGGCATGCTGGAAACGCCAGCCGTGCTGGGCGGTCGCGTGCCGGTGACGATGCAACTGCTCTCGCCCGGCTACCGGCCGGTGCAGGTTACCCGCGACCTGGCGAGTTTCTGGAGGACGGGATATTTCGACGTGCGAAGAGACCTGCGCGGACGATACCCCAAGCATCACTGGCCCGACGATCCGCTGACAGCGGCGCCGGTGCGAGGGAGGAAGAAATAGGCGGAAGGAAGAAGGCGAACGCAAAAAAGACGAAAAGCGAGAAGAATGATCTCTCGCCTTTCGTCTTTCGCCGCTCGCCTCGTTCCTAGAACTTGATCCCGAGCGTGATCGGCACCAGCGTGTACGTGGGCTTGTTGCTGCGGAACGAGTGAATGACCCGGCCCTCGAGGAAGATGCGCTTGGCGACGTCGATCCCCAATCCGCCTTCGACGGCGAAGGAGGCGTGGGTGTTGGTGATCACGAGCTGACCCAGCGGCTGCTGATATTCGTCGCGGAGAAGACCGGCGCCGAGCACGAGATAGGGCCCGCTGCCGAAGCCGATGTGCGTGTGCGCGGTCGCGACGAAGATGTTGCTGTGGTCACCGACCTGGGTCTTGTTGACGGCACGCAGGTACATGCCTTCAACCCCGAACATCAGGTTCGAATTGGGCAGTTCGTAGCCGAGGGTCAGTGCACCGTGGATGCCGGTCTTGAGCCGATCGGTCGTGCTGCCTACCGGGATGGTTGCGCCGCCACCGATCGATACTTCCCAGGTGCCTGGATCGGCCGGAAGAGACTGTGCAGCCGCGGGCACGGCGGCAGCAACTAAGGCGATGATGGAACCCGCAAGAATGCACTTCCGCATGGAGACTCCGCTTCGAGGTAGACAACCAACCCGGGCCAATACATGAGGCGCCGCAGTCATTACACGTATGGCAGTGGCATCAGTTGCACACGTGGTTCCAGTTTGGAACACATCCGGCCGCCGCCAATTCTAGTGACTGCACATAGTAGGCCGGGCGGCCATCGCGCGCCATCGACATGGTCAGCTGTCCGGTCGTAACCTGAGACACCCGAAAAGAAACCGCGTCCCGCAGGTATCCGTACCGCACGCATGCTTCTCCTCACGTCGCTCTTCCTGAACGCACCTCAGCCGGCGCGGCCGATCGATCCGCCCGTGCACTCGGGTCGCGCCGGACAGATCGCTGTCCAGCCGCCGCGACTGATCGGCAAGGCCACCATCGACGGAGTGCTCGACGAGCCGGAGTGGCAACAGGCAGCAGTGCTCACCGGATTTTCGCAGTTCACGCCATTCGACGGGGTGCCGGCCGCCGATTCGACCACGATCCTGGTGTGGTACTCGCCGACGGCGCTCTATCTGGGAATTCGTGCGACCGACCACGGCGGATCGGTGCATGCGACGCTGGCGACGCGCGATCACATCTTCGCCGACGACAATGTGCAGATCTTCCTGTCGACCTTCAACGACGGACGCCAGGCCACCGTCTTCGCGGTGAATCCGTTCGGGATCCAGGCCGACGGAGCGCTCAACGAGAACGGCGGCAGCAACTGCGGCGGCATGACCGGCTGCAACTCGCAGACGCGTCAGCGCCCCGACCTCTCGCAGGACTTCGTCTGGGATTCCAAGGGACGGGTGACGCCCGACGGCTACGAAGTCGAAATCCGCATTCCGTTCAAGAGCATCCGATTTCAGGCGGGCAAGTCGCAGACCTGGGGAATCAACTTTCTGCGCGTGGTGCAACGCTCGGGGCAGGAGCAGACCTGGACGCCAGCCCGGCAGGGCGCATCGTCTTTCCTGTCACAATCGGGGCGACTCGAGAACTTGCACGATCTCGATGCTGGTCACGTGCTCGACATCGTGCCGACGTTGACATCAAGCGTGTCGGGCGCGGCGCCATCGGCCGCGGACGGAAGCCCGCAACCGGGTGCGCCATGGAAGTACGATGTCGGCAAGCCGCAGCTGGGCGGTGATATCCGCTACGGGTTGACGCCGAACCTGACATTGCACGCGACGGCGCACCCCGACTTCTCGCAGGTCGAGAGCGACGTCACCCAGTTCTCGTTCGATCCGCGGCAGGGAATTTTCTACCCCGAGAAGCGGCCATTCTTTCTTGACGGCGTGGAGCAGTTTGACGCGCCCGCGAACCTGATCTACACCCGCAACATCGTCCAGCCGGTCTTCGCCGGAAAGGTGGCGGGGAAGGTCGGCGACAACCAGATCGGCATGCTGGCGGCGGTCGACAGCCGCGACGCCTCGAACTACGGCGACAACCCGGTCTTCGGCATTCTGCGTGCGTCGCACGACCTCGGCCCGGGCTCGCGCGTGGGCCTGCTCTGGACTGAGCAGCATGATGGCAGCGAGAGCAATCGCGTCTTCGATGTCGACGGCCGCGTCGTGATCAACAAGATCAATTCGGTGACGTTCGCCGGGGCGATCGCCCACGACAATAGCGGCAGCATCATCACCGATGCGCCGCTCTGGGCCCTGGGCTATCGCCGCGACGGGCAGCACTTCCGTGTCAATTATGGCGTCTCGGGCATTTCGCCGGACTTCGTCACGCGCGCGGGATTCGTCGGACAGCCGGGTGTCGCCAATCTTTCGTTTGACCACAGCTACACGTGGCGCTGGGAACACCACAGGGTCACGGCGCTGACTGCGGATGTGTCGCTCAATGGGCACTACCGCTACGACGATTTCGTCAATGGCGGTCCGATCCAGAATCGCCAGCTGCACACGAACCTGAATGCGTCGTTCCAGGGCGGCTGGGGTGCAGGTCTTGGCTATTTTCGCGAGAGCTTCGGCTACGATCCGTCGATCTACACCAATTTCTATCTCCGCCATCCGGACGGCAGCGTCACGCCGTTCACCGGTGGTGGCGCGCTGCCGAACAACGACTACGTCATCAGCGGCAACACGCCGGTGTGGAAGCACTTCGATCTCAACGCATTCGTCCTGGCCGGGCTCAACGACGAGAACTACAACGAGTGGTCGTCGGGTCGCATTCTCTTCGCCAATGCCAACCTCGATTATCGCCCCACCGACCAGCTGCGTTTCAACGTCGCCTATAACGACAGCCGGGTGTACCGGCCGTCGGATGGCTCGCGTGTGCTGCTGCAGTCGGTCGGGGTGGTCACGGTCGAATACCAGTTGTCGCGTGCCTTCCAGCTCCGGGTGATCTCGCAGTACTCGATCAATGCGCGCGATTCGCTGCGCGATGATTCGCGCACCGGGCTGCCGATCGTCATTCGCGACCCGTCGACGGGGCTGTACTCGCCGACAACGGCGTTCAACAACCAGCGGCTGCTGACCAACTTTCTGTTCACCTACCTGCCCAATCCCGGCACCGTGATCTACATCGGCTACGGCACCGCCGATCAGCGGCCCAACCTGCTGGGGTTCGACCGGTTCGGTGCGGTGAGAAGTGATCTCTTCGTGAAGGTGTCGTATCTGTGGAGAAAGCGCGGCTAGGCCGCAATCGCTCG
>JBEPVV010000096.1:0-6577 GCA_041690795.1 Gemmatimonadota bacterium
CCTGCAGACGAAGCAGGACCTTGATGCATGGCGCGGCAAGCTCAAGGGGATGATCGTCCTCTCGACACCGCCGGCCGTCATCGATCTTGGGCCGCTGACCAACGGCGTGCAACGCTGGAGCGACAGCGCGCTGCAACGCATCCAGGAAACGGTGATCACGCCCCCACGCGTTGCGGCTGCCCGCGGGCCCCGCAACCCAGACGCGCTGAGTGCGACCGACAAGCTGGCGTTCTACAAGTCCGAGGGCGTCGTGGCTGTGCTGCAGTGCGAAAGCGGCTGGCTGGGCGCGGTGCGTGGCTACGCTCGCCCGGGCGCGGCGGCCGACCACTGGTCGCGTGAGGCGACGCTCGCGTCACCGGTGATCGTTGCGGTGACGCCGGAGCACTACAACCGCATGTACCGCATCCTCAAGCGGAACATTCCCGTCAAGGTCGAGATCGAGGTGCGCAACCGGATCGGCGACCGGGTCGAGCAGGCGGTCAACATCACCGGCGACATTGCCGGCGGCGACCTCAAGGATGAAATCGTGATGATCGGCGCCCACTTCGATACCTGGCAGGCGAGCCCCAACGCGAGCGACAACACCTCCGGCGTGGCGGTGGCGCTGGAGGCCGCGCGCATCCTGCACGCGGTGGGCGCGAAGCCACGCCGAACCATCCGGGTGGCACTCTGGACCGGCGAGGAGGAGGGGCTGATCGGGTCGCGCGCGTACGTGCTCAAGCACTTCGGCAACCCGGTGAATCCGGCGGTGGGCGCGAAACCCGAGTACGAAAAATTCTCGGCGTATTTCAATCAGGATTATGGGGCGGGTCAGTACCGCGGCATCTACCTGCAGGGCAACGAGCAGGCACGCGCACTGCTCACCGAGTGGATGGCACCATTCCGCGACCTCGGCCTCACGGTCGTGTCAAACCAGAGTCTCTTCCAGACCGATCACGTGTCGTTCGACGAAGTGGGTCTGCCCGGTTTCCAGTTCCTGCAGGACCGCCTGCCGGCCGAAGGCGGTCACACCAATCTCGACTTCTTCGATACCATCCAGGCGAACGACCTGATGAAGAACTCCGTCGTCATGGCGTCGTTCGCGTACGACGCCGCCATGAGCAACGAGAAGGTGCCCCGCAAAATCGCGCACTAACGCGGCGGCGTTCCCGTTTTCGCCGGATGCACGCGATCCGGCGGCGCCGGCTGGCTCTTCAGGACGACAGGATGTTCGGCCAGCAGCCGCAGCGCTTCGGTGACGGCGCGTTCGAGCTGGTTGTCGTGCCCGGCGATCTGCTCGGACGGTTTCTCTTCGACCTGGATGTCGGGCGCGACGCCCTTGTTCTCGACATCCCACTCTCCGGCCGGATTGAAGAATCCCGTGCTTGGCGCGGAGATGAAGCCGCCGTCGATCAGTGCTGGTTCGCCGCCCCATCCGACGAGGCCACCCCAGGTACGGGTGCCGATCAACGGACCCAGCGACATCTCGCGGAACATGTAGGGGAACATGTCGCCGCCGGATCCGCTCATTTCATTGATCAGCAGCACCTTGGGGCCCCAGATAGCAGCGGCGGGCGCGGTCACGGCGTTGTAGTGATCGCCCAGTCGCTGGTTGAAGTAGCCGTGCAGCTGCCGCCCCATGATGTCGACCATGTAGTCGGCGATGCTGCCGCCGTGATTGAAGCGTTCGTCGATGACAGCACCCTCTTTCCCCTGCTGCGCGAAGAAGTAGCGATTGAAGCTCGCGTAGCCGTCGCCGCCGGTGCTCGGCACGTAGACGTAGGCGAGCTTGCCTCCCGAGAGCCGATCGACGGTTCGACGATTCGATTCGACCCAGTCGCGGGTGCGCAGTCCCACTTCATTCCCAATCGGCACAACGGTGACGAGGCGCGAGCCATCGAGCGTCGGCCGATCGTTGACGCGAATCTGCACCTGTCGCCCGACGGTGCCGATGAACGGTTCGTACGGATTCTGCGGCGCAAGCAGTTCGCGGCCGTTCACGGCGAGGATGTAATCGCCGGCGTGCACCGACACGCCAGGCGCTGACAGCGGCGCCTGCAGCTCGGGGTTCCAATTCTCACCACCATAGACCTTCTGGATGCGATAGCGGCCGTTGGCGATCTCGAGGTCGGCGCCGAGAAGACCGGCAGGCGATCCTTCGGTCCCGGGCAGGTCGCCCCCACCGACGAAGCTGTGGCCGACGGTCAATTCTCCCTGCATCTGCCCGAGGAGCTGGGTCAGGTCGGCGCGATGGCGGACCGAGGGCAGCAGCGCTTCGTACCGCGTCTTTAGCGCGGGCCAATCGGCGCCGTTCATGTTGGCCACGTAGAGGTAGTCGCGCTCGATGCGCCACGCCTCGTTGAAGATCTGCCGCCATTCGGCGATCGGATCGAGATCGATCTTCAATCCGTCCGTAGCAATGGTGCCCTTGTCGGGAGCGGGCGGTCCAGCGGTGGCGTCGACCACCAGCCACTGGTCGCCAGTGCGACCGCGTTCGTCGGCTCGCTGGAAGAGAATCTTCTTGCCGTCGAACGACAGCGCGAAGTCCTCGCCCACCGCCGGAGCGAAATCGACGACCTTGCGCTTGGTGAGATCGTAGTGATGCAGCACGTCGGCACGATTCGGTACCCGCTCGACGTAGAAGAACTGACCTGCGCCAGCAGAATGCAGCGAGGCGTAATCGCGGTTGGGGACGCTGAGCGCCAGGATGCGCTGTGAGATGCCGTCGAAGTCGATGTGCACGGTGATCGTGTCTTTCGCGACGGCGTGGTGGCTGGTGTCCGGCTTCGCCTTGGGCGTGCTGTCGGCCGGCTCGTCGCCGGCTTCGGGCAACAGCGGCGAGGGGTCGGTCTTCGCGAGCACGGCGAGATAGACACCACGCCGCACCGGGCGATCGTACGAACTCATGTCGAGCCAGCCGGTGTGCAGTGCGAAGTCGGTTGATGCCAGGAAGAGCAAATACTTTCCGCTGCGATCCCACGCCGGCGAGGTCACATCGGAGAGGCCGTCGGTGACCTGGTGCGCCACGTGGTCGGCCATCGAGTAGGCGAACACCGCGTGGAACTGCGATCCCTTGAGGCGCTTGGTGTACGCGATCCAGCGTGAATCCGGCGACCAGCTGGGACTCATGTCGCGATCGGGCCAGGTGTAGTTGTCCTGGTCGATCTGCGTTTCCTTGCCAGTAGCCACATCGACAACCCGCAGGTTCGTCTCGGCATCGGTGAAGAGGATCTGCTTGCCATCGGGCGACCACGCCGGGGCATAGAAGAAGGTGGGATGCGTCAGCGGGTACGCTCGCGGCGGCGTCAACCCCTCCTGGTCGTCGACCATCAGTTGATACTCTCCCGATGCATCGCTGAACCAGGCGATGTGCTTGCCATCGGGGGCCCACGCCGGCGACCGGTCGGCCGCGCCCGACGAGCGGGTGAGGTTCCGCCAGGTTCCCTTGTCGGTGGGGACGGTGAAGATGTCGCCTCGCCCTTCGAACAGGGCGCGCACGCCGGTCGGCGAAAGCTGCGGATTGCTCAGCTGTCCAGACACGTCGACGGAACGCGCCATCGCACTGGGGAAGTCGCCGTTCACCCGGATGCTCAGCGCGCTGTCGGCGCCGCTTGCCGGTGTGTAGATGTGGATCTCACCGGCCTGTTCGTAGGCGACGACGCCGGCGCCGGTGTTGACGCTCTCGACTTCGTAATCGGCGTGATGGGTGATCTGCTTGATCGCCTTCGTTGCAACGTCGTACGACCAGACGTTGTTGGTCCAGTCGCGGTCGGAGATGAAGTAGATCGAGTTTCCGAGCCAGACCGGCTGCTGATCGCGGCTATCGGACCAGGGAAGGCTGGTGACGCTGTTGTCCTTGAGGTTCAGGACGCGGATCGGCTGGTTCTGGCCACCGCGGTAATTGCGCATCTCGAGTTCCCAGGGGCGCACCAGCTGATAGGCAATTGCCCCGCCATCGGGAGCGATCGCGCCCGCGAGTGCACGCGGCACTCTCAGCGCTTCGGGGAGGCCGCCGGTGACGGCGATCGTCCACAGCTTCGGCTCGGCATCGGGCACGCCGGTGCGCGGCGACGAGAAGACGACGCTGCGACCGTCGGGCGTCCATCCCAGCACGTCATCTGGCGCCGGATGCCACGTCAACCGCTTCGGCGTTCCGCCGTCGACGCCGACAATGTAGACGTCATCGTTGCCGCCGTACTGTCCCGTGAACGCGATCCAGTTGCCGTCCGGCGAGAAGTGCGGATCCTTCTCGATCGCCGGCGACGAGGTCACGCGACGCGCGTCGCCGCCACTGCGTGGGGCAAGCCAGATGTCACCGGCGTACGCGAAGGTCACGTAGCGGGCGCTGACGTCGGGCTGGTGCAGCAGCTTCGTGGCTTGTGCCTGCGAAATTGCAGGCGCCAGCATGAGCAGGAACGCGAGCGCTCGCGTCGTGGACATGGTCGAACTCCGGCGGCGATTGGGAAGGGAATCCATCATAGGTATGCGACCTCTCCGTGCAGCGATTCATCGAGTCCGAGGGCTTCGTCGTCCGAGGACACCTTGACGGTGGTGATGCGGTTGATGACGGCGAGCATGACGTACGTGAAGATGAACGCGTACGCTGCGGTGCCGATCACCGCGGCCGTTTCCTTGACGAAGAACGATGCGTCGCCGTGGAGCAGCCCGTCGGCGCCGCCGTCGGGATTGACGGCCTTCCATGCAAAGACTCCGAGTGAGATGACGCCGACCAAGCCACCGACACCGTGAACACCCCAGACGTCAAGCGCGTCGTCCCATTGCAGCCGGTTCTTGAGCGACACCGCGTAATAGCAGACCAGGCTGGCGACGATGCCAATCAGAATGGCCGTGCTGGTGGTGACGTAGCCGGCGGCCGGCGTGATCGCGGCCAGGCCGGCGATCGACCCGGTGAGCAGACCGACAAATTTCGGTTTCTTCTCGATCGTCCACGCCAGCGCCAGCCAGGTCATGGCGGCGAACGATGCGGCGACGTCAGTATTGAGGAAGGCGTTCGAAGTCACGGCGTCGACCTTGAGTTCGCTGCCGGCGTTGAAGCCATACCAGCCGAACCAGAGCAGTCCGGTGCCGAGCGCAACCAGTGGAATGCTGTGCATGCCGGTATCGACTACGCGCCGCTTGCCGACGTAGAAGACCGCGGCCAAGGCGGCAAAGCCGGCCGTCGCGTGGACGACGATGCCGCCGGCGAAGTCGAGGACGCCGTGTTTCTGCAGGATACCGCCGCCCCAAACCATGTGAGCGACAGGGAAGTAGACCAGCAGCAGCCACGCGACCAGGAAGAGCAGGTAGGCCTTGAAGGTGACGCGATTGGCGAAGGCGCCCGTGATCAGCGCCGGGGTGATCTGCGCGAACATCATCTGGTAGGCGACGAAGACAATCAGCGGGATGGTCGGCGAGGCGGGGAATGGCGTCGTCGGCGTCAGGCCGTGAAAGAACGCCAGGTTGAAGTTGCCGATGATCCCGCCGATGTCGGGATTTGTCGCATCACCGTAGCTGCCGCTGAAGCACATGGTGTAGCCCACCGCCACCCAGAGCACGGTGGTGACGCCCATCGAGACAAAGCTCTGGATCATGATCGCCAGCACGTTGCGCCGGCCGACCAGGCCGCCATAGAAGAAGGCAAGCCCCGGGGTCATCAGCATCACCAGCGATGTCGAGACCAGCATGAACGCGATGTTGCCAGTATCCCAGTGCATGGGTGCTCCGTGAGGTGGTTCGCAGGAATCGATGTCGCGCGGCGTTACGGGTTGGGGAAGCTCGGGGAATATCGCGTCAAATGATGCGACCAGCTACTGGACAGGGTGCGCCCACCATTGGCTGTCAGGTCTGCGGTACCGGGGATCGTGCGCCGGCCAGGCCGCGAGAACGCAGCGATTACGGACGAGGCGCGGTGCGCGCCGATCGAAACCACTGGCCGACAATGGGCAATAGGTGCTCACTGATCCGGGCGCGGACACGGTCGACGTGGCCACCATCGAATGACGTTGCGATGTAGGCGATGCCAAGGGAGTCGAGCGTCCGGCGGAGGGCCGCCACGCCGGGGATGACGCTCGCGACCTGGTCGTGGTCGCCATGGTCGATGCGGATGGCGGGGTGAGCCACACCGTGGGCGGCGAGTTGTCGCGCGCGATCGATCGGCATCTGACGCAACCACTCGGCCTTCACCGCGGCGCGCTGCTGCAACGAATCACTACCGAACGGCAGCAGTCCGTACAGTCGCTCGCGATCAGGCGCCGGCGAGAGTGCGGTCGCCAGCGCCACAACCAGCGCCGTCCAGCCAGGCGTGCCCTTGAGGTTCCGGGATTCGAGCGTGTTGGCGGCCATCCAGATCGGGTTATCCGGGCCGAATTCACCGGAGAACGACAGGCAGCAGGGACTCAGTGCATACACCATCCCGAACTCTTCGGGGTGCTGGAACGCGAGGTTCAGCGCACCGAAGCCACCCATCGAATATCCCGCCAGTGCTCGCTGTGAGCGATTCGCAGACACGCGGTACTTCTGCTCGACGTGTGACACCAGTTCTCGCACGACGAAATCCTGCCAGTGGCCGGAGACCGGTGACTGTCTCTTATACACAACT
>JBEPVV010000097.1:0-6590 GCA_041690795.1 Gemmatimonadota bacterium
GAGCGGTGCCGCCCCGGCGGGAGCCGGCGGTCGTGGCGGGCGCGGCGGCGGTGGCGGTGGCGGTGGCGGTGGCGGGCGGCGCGGCGGTGGTGATTACAGCGCAGGTGGCCGATACATCGTGTTCGCGAAGAAGAATGGCAAGGCAACACCGGTATACATCCAGACCGGCCTCACCGATCTGGACTACTCCGAAGTGAAGTCGGGTGCGCTGGCCGAGGGCGATTCGGTGCTGTTGCTGCCCAGCGCGTCGCTGGTGCAGAGCCAGCAGCAGATGCAGCAGCGGATGAGCCAGTTCTCGACCCTGCCCGGTCAGACCAAGACCGCCACGCCAGCCGCCACACCGGCGGCAGCGGCGCCGGCTGGTGGCGCAGCGGGACGGGGCCGTCCCTGATGCTCATCGGCGAAACAGTACGTGTCGCATTCCAGAGCATCCGCGCCAACAAGCTGCGCGCGGCGCTGACCATGCTGGGCGTGATCATCGGCGTGGCCGCGGTGATTACCGTGGTGGCCATGGGCAGTGGCGCACAGAAAGCCGTCCAGGACCGGATCAATTCGCTTGGCGCCAATCTGGTGACGATCAATCCCGGAATGGCGCGCGGCATGGGCGGTGTCGCATCGCAGGATCGTGCCAACATGCGCGTGGCCGATGCCGATTCGCTGAAGGTCGAGGCAACGACCCTTGAAGAGGTGGTTCCCGAGCTGTCGCGCAACCAGCAGGTGGTGTACGTCAACAACAACATCAATACCAGCATCGTCGGCACGACGGCCAATTACGTCTCGGCGCACAACTACACGCTGACGGCCGGACGCAACTTCACCGACGGCGACGATGCCGCGCGTGAGCGCTATGCGGTGATCGGCTCCGACGTGCCCAAGCTCCTCAACGCCAATGCTGCCGGGATAATCGGCCAGTCGATTTCGATTCGCCAGATTCCGTTCGAGATCATCGGCGTGCTCAGCTCGAAAGGATCGCAGGGATTCCAGAACCCCGACGAACAGATCCTGATTCCGCTCAGCACTGCGCGGTACCGAGTTTTCGGCACCGACAACCTTCGCTCGATCTCGGTGATCGTGCGCACCGGCATTCCGCTGGAGCAGGGCATGGTCGACATCGAGCGCGTCCTCCGGAAGCAGCACAAGCTGCGACCGGGCGTCGACGACAACTTCCAGATCCGCTCACCGAAGGACATCCTCGCCACGCAGGCGCAGACGGCGGAAACCTTCTCGACGCTGCTGCTGTCGATCGCCGCGGTTTCGTTGATCGTTGGCGGCATCGGTATCATGAACATCATGCTCGTGTCGGTGACGGAGCGGACCAAGGAGATCGGTATCCGCAAGGCGCTCGGCGCCACCAAGATGACCATCATGCTCCAGTTCCTCGTCGAGGCACTCGTGCTCTGCGTTTCTGGCGGAGCGCTGGGTATCGCATTCGGCGTTGCTGCATCGGTCTTCGTCAGCAAGCAGTACGGCACAACCACCGTCATCTCGCCGGTGGCGATCGTCAGCTCGTTCGCCTTCTCGGGGCTGGTCGGCCTCTTCTTCGGCCTCTGGCCGGCACGGCGGGCTGCGGCGCTCGATCCGATTCAAGCACTCCGCTACGAGTAGTTCCTCACCCGGGAGAGCGGCTTGCTTTCCCTGCCGGCTGAATCTTTAGAGGCGGTTGTTCCGTACTGAAACACACCTCTAATGCGGCAGGTGGTCCATGCACTTCTTTGCCTCGGTCTTCTCGCTCATTGGTCTGTTGGTCACCGCCGGCGCTGCTATTCTCGCCTTCGGCGTGGCGCGCGAATACGTGCGCAGCCGGCTCCGTTTCGTCGACGTGGTTCGCCATCCGCTGGCGCCATGGGCCGCTGCCATCATCGCCACCGTCGTGATGACCCCGGTCGTGCTGGTCCTCTCGATCGTGCATCTGGCGGGCATGGCGACGGCGTTGATCGTGGGTGGCGCGACTGGTCTGGGCACGGCCAGCGGGGTCAAGGCGCTCAAGCGCGGCGACTAGGCGCGCAGTAGCTTGCAGCGATGACGACGGTGCATTGCGTGCGCTGCGGTCTCGAGGGGGAACAGCAGGCGTTCAAGCCATTTCCCAACGAGCGCGGCCAGCGAATCTACGAGACGATCTGCAAGTCATGCTGGGCAGAGTGGCTCAAGAGCCAGCAGCAACTGATCAACCACTACGCGCTGATTCCCCATCAGCCGAAGTCGCGCGAATTCCTGGTGCGTAACATGGAACAATTCCTGTTCGGCACTGGTGCCCCCGACGGGGTGCCCTGATTGGCTGTCCGGATGTCCCCCTTCATGTAACGACATTCAGGAGCGTTTCGTGCAATCATCATCCGATCGATTCGTTGTGTCTGATACCGCGCTGCGGCGCGAGGGCGTGATTACCGGTCTTCTGGGTGCCGGGGTCGTGGCGCTCTTCTACCTCGTGCTCGACGTCGTACGCGGTCAGGCGCTGGTGACGCCGAGCGTTCTGGGTCAGGCCTTCATCCTCCACCAGCCGGTGGCGTTGACCGGCGTCGACACGACCGCAGTAATCGTCTACACCGCCTTCCACGTCGTCGCCTTCATCGCGTTCGGGTTGCTGCTGGCGGCGCTGGCGCGCACGTCGGAAACAAGCAGTCTCGCGCGGTACGCGATGGTGCAACTCCTCGTCGCGTTCGTAGTCTTCTTCTACGGATTGTTATGGGTCGGGTCGGAGATCGTGCGCGGAATGTTTTCGTTTCCTGGCGTGCTGGCAGCGAACGCGCTGGCAGGCTTTGCAATGGTCAGCTGGTTGTGGCTCCGTCACCCGGCGTTGCGGACGGCATTCCGGCGCACCCCGCTGGGCGCGGACGACGCCCCGGTTACCAGCGCACCCCGATCGTAAATCCGACGTCCATCGCCGGTCCGCGCGGCACCAGATCCTGGGTCATTCCCAGTTGCAGCTCGGGCCAGTCGCGATGTAAATGGAGCAGGAATCCAAAATCGGTCGTGACCTCGGCATCGTCCATCGCGTGAAAGCCGGTGTTCTTCCAGCTCGGCGATTGCTCCCACACCGTCGCGAAGACCGATTGCCTGCCGGCGAAACGCCAGCGGGCGCTGAGCATTCCGCTGGCGAACGTGGTGCGTTGAAAGCGCGCCAATCCCCCCTGTGCTGGCGTGTATCCGGCGCTGCCACTTGCGTCGACCATGAAGCGATTGCTCTCGACCACTCGTGCCGTGAGCGCCAGCGAAGTCCCCGGTACGTGTCGCGTCCAGCCATCCTCGCCGAGCGTTGCGGTGGGCAGTGTGACGCTCGCGACGAGTTCTGCGCGCCCGAAGCGCATGCCGGCGCCGGCGCGGATGTCGCCCAGGAATGTCCCTGGTCGGGTGCGATCGACGGCCGTGTCGGGGAGCACGAAGCCCCACTGGAACACGTTGCGCGGCAGCTCGTCCCGCGCCGGCACGGCCAGCCCGGTTGCTTTGTGATACCAGATCAGGAAGCCGTCAAGAAAGCCATCGTATCCGCCCCGGAGCGGCAGGTCAGCGATCACGAAGAACCGGCGTGAGATGTCGCGCGTGACCCAGAGATCGGCCTGCAGGATTTCGGCGTCGAGCAGTGTCTGCCGTGCGTCCTCGCTCTGCGATACCTCGACGGCATTGTAGTAGTCGGTGAGAAACCGCACTTGCCATCCACGGTGCGGCGCGATGAACGGCTGGGCATAGAGCGCACTGCGTGACTCGAGCACTGGATTGGCTGGCACGTAGGGCGGCAGGTCCTGCGCCAGCACGGTGGCAGGCAGGGCAGCGACCAGCGCGACCGACCAGCAGAAGGAATTGCGCATGCCATCAATATATTGCCGCGATGCGTCCGTGGATCCGCGCCGCCCTGGTTGCCCTGATCGCTGTCGTTGGCGCCCACCTGCTCGATGGCTGGGCGTGGCGTCACGTCGCCGTGCCCGGTGTTTACGACCACGATGTCGGACGGATGCTGCGCACCTTCGGCTTCCTTCCCATCTGGTTGCTGATGGCGATTGCCTACTGGCTGCAGACGCGGCACACGCGCAACGCGCTTCTGCTCGGTGGCGCGCCGACGCTGGCCGGACTCCTGTGCGAAGTGCTGAAGATCCTGCTTCGTCGCGAGCGACCGGGATTGCATGGGGGCGCCTACTACTTCCGCCCATTCACCGACCGACTGATCAAGACCACCGACTTCGGACTGCCGAGCAGTCACGCGATGGTGGCGTTCGCCGCGGCGTGGGTGCTGTGTCGGCTCTATCCCCGCGCGTGTGTCATCTGGATCGCGCTTGCCGTGGGCTGCGCGCTGACGCGGGTGGAAGCGCAGGCACACTTTCTCAGCGATGTCACCGTGGCTGCCGTGGCGGCGTATTTCGTGGTCGCGCTGATGTGGCGTCGCTGGGGCGGCGCCGCCGCATCGCCAGTCGCGATGTAAGCGAGCGCGCTAGTCGACGCCGTGCACGAGTCGGTCGGGCGCGGCCTGGGGGTGCATCGCCAGGTCGAGGGCGACGAACGCCATCTTGGCGAATGGGTAGAACACGAGCGGGGCCACCAGCATCAAGAGCGGAGCCAGCCACTGCAGCAGATCCCACGGCGGGTCGGGCCAGGTCCGCACCACGACAGTGACGAACGCAACCATCAGCAGCGATTCGGCAGCGAAGAGATTGAGGATGTATGCCCCGACGCTGTTGCCGGTGGCGAACGAGAGTCCGCACGACGGACACGAGGTCCGCATCGCGAACCAGTGTCGCAGCGCGCCACGCGCGCCGCAGTTGGGACACCGCAGGACAAGAGCCCGCGCGAACACCTGGGTACGTCGATTCATCCGGGCAACTTACGCAGAACGGGGCGTCGACCTCGTCGACGCCCCGCTCTGCTGCCCGGGAGAGCCGAATCTCAGGGCATCTTCGCGGTGAGGGTTTCGGCGTGCTTCTGCCGCATGATCTGCAACTTGAACTCTTCCCCGTGGTCGTAGGTGGCCACGATCCGCATCAGTTGCGAGGGAGTGCCGACCTTGCGTCCGTCGACCGAGACGATCACGTCGCCCGGCTCGAGGCCGAGCGTGTTGCCGTTGGCACGAACCTGGTTGCCCTTGCCGTCGTAGGTCGCCGCCACGGTGTCGTCGTACCTGGCGCGGTCGGCGGTGCGGTGGGTCGAGTCACCGAGCGTCCTGCGGATGAACATGGCGTGCGTTGAGCCCGTGTTCACCACCAGCACGCCCTCGCTGGTACCGAAGTAGGCGCCGAGCTTCTCGTTGACGGGCGCCAGTTCGAGATTGGCGAACATCCCGTTGCTGTTGAACGAATAGCTGAACGATCCGCCGTTGCCGAACCCTTCGTTGCCAAAGACGTTCATTGTCGCCACTTCTGGAGCGGCGAACGACACCCTGCCCGGCATCGTCCGCTCAAACAGCTGGAGGGCTGGACCGCTGCGTGAGGTGACGACGGCAGTGTCTTCTTCGGGCGTGATCCTGACGGTGCGCGTCTGGGTGCCGCGGCGCAACTCGAGTTCGACGGACTTGTTGGGCGCGAGCTGCGCGAGGATCTGCGTCAGCTTCACGCCGGGCGACGAATCCTCGTCGTTGCTCCGCTCCTTGACGGCGAGTGACTTTCCCGCCAGCCGCGTGATGACATCTCCCGACAGCACGCCCGCCCGCTCCGCCGGACTACCAGGAGTGACGGCGGTCACGTAGGCGCCGTATTTGTCGGTCGCACGCGGGCCGTAGTCGAGCACCACGCCAAGATGCGGCGTGCGGCGCATGTTGGCGAGGCGACCGACCGCCGCGAGTGTGCGTGCCATCGGCCCCGCGATGGCGGCTTCGGCCGAGATGCGGACGCCATCGGTCGCGCGGAGCTCTTCGAGACGTCCCATCGCGTCGGTGGAATTGCGCAGCGCGCTCAACTGCCCCGCCACCGCGACGCCCTGCAGGCGCGCGGCCTCCTGCTGCTTCATGGCCATCGGCATGACGCGACGGATCTCGTCGTTGATCCGGGCGGCGGCCTCTCCAGCCCTCGCTTCATCGAGTCGGATGACCTGATCCTTCTCGCCCGGGCGGCGGATGATGACTTCGGTCTGCGCGCTGGCGGCGCCAACGACGCCAAGGGCAAGACCCAGGATGATCAGATGACGCACGGTGCCGCTCCTTCTCGAGGTGTCCATCAGAGGCCCACGTTGCTGGTTCTGGTCAGGTGCACGTCGATCAGTGCGTTCATCAGGCCGACGCGTTGCTGCCACAATTTCAGTTGATGTTCGACCTCGGCCGCGCGTCGCATCGAGGTGCGAGCCGCCAGCTGAGCATCGAGGTCGGCGATCCGGTTTTCAAGCTGGATCACGACCATGGTTGTGCGGCCGTCGAGCACCCGGTCATCAGGATGCCACGCCTGCAGCTGCTGCTCGAGCTGCTGCGACCGGCTCATCTCGGTTCGGAGCTGAGTTTCGGCATCGAGACGGGTCGGGTGTACGATGTCACGCCCGATCACGGCCATGACGAGTCCGGCAGCGATGGCAAGCCCGCCGCGGGCCGCGGGGCGCCCAGGGGGCGGGGGGGGGGCGCGCGGGGGGGGGGGGCCCCCCGGCGGGGGGGCGGGGGGGGCGGGGGGGGGGGGGGGGCGCCC
>JBEPVV010000098.1:0-6586 GCA_041690795.1 Gemmatimonadota bacterium
GGGGTGAGAGACAGGTGAGAGGCGAAAGACGAAAGACTAGAGCATCATTCGCCTTGCGCCTCTCCCTGCCATCAGTGCGGAAAGTGCGCCGACAGCGCCACCACGTCCCGCGGGTTCTCGTCGCCAAAGATCAGCTTGCCCTCCGAGTAGCGCGCGTCGCGCAGCGCCAGCGCCAGAACTTCTCCCAGCTCCTCGACCGGATGGATTTCCATCCGCTTGCGTGCCTCTGCCGGCAGGTCGTCGAGGTCCGGCTCGTTCTGCTTCGGAATGATGATCCGCGTGATGCCGGCGCGGAGTGCGCCGAGCAACTTTTCCTTTACGCCACCGATCGGTAGTACACGACCGCGAAGGGTGACTTCGCCGGTCATCGCAATGTCGTGGCGAACCTCACGCCCTGACAGCGCCGAAACCAGTGCAGTCGACATGGTGATACCGGCGCTGGGCCCGTCCTTGGGGATCGCGCCGGCCGGAACATGAATGTGCACATCCCGATCGAACATCTCATCCTTGATGTGCAGTGCAGCTGCGTGCGACCGCGCGTACGTCCAGGCCGCGCGTGCCGATTCCTTCATCACGTCGCCGAGCTGGCCGGTCAGCACCAGCTCTCCCTTGCCGCGCATCGTCGTGGCCTCGACGAACATGATATCACCGCCCATCGGCGTGTAGTACATGCCAGTGGCCACGCCAACCTGGTCGGTACCCGACTTCTCCTCGGGATGCAGCTTCGGCCGGCCGAGAAAATCGCGGACCAGCGCCGGCGTCACGTCGACCTTGGCGGCATCACCGCCGGCAATCCGGCGCGCCACCTTCCGCGCGACCTTGCCGACCTCGCGCTCCAGCTGCCGCACGCCGGCCTCCCGAGTATACCGCTGCACCAGTTCGAGCAGCGCCGGGCCAGAGAAGGAGATCTGATCGCCGGTCAATCCATTCTCTTCGAGCTGGCGCGGCACGAGGTACTTCTCGGCAATCGCAACCTTCTCGACTTCGATGTACCCCGAGAACTCCACGATCTCCATCCGGTCGAGCAAGGGACCGGGGATGCTCTGCAGCAGGTTTGCCGTCGCGACGAAGAGCACTTCGCTCAGGTCGAAAGGGATGCCGAGATAGTGATCGGTGAACGAGTCGTTCTGGGCCGGATCGAGCACCTCGAGCAACGCGGCAGCCGGATCGCCCTGGAAGGAGACGCCGAGCTTGTCGACCTCGTCGAGGAGAAAGACCGGATTCTTGGTACCGGCCTGCTTCATTCCCATGATGATCCGGCCCGGCATCGCACCCACGTAGGTGCGCCGATGGCCGCGGATATCGGCTTCGTCGCGGGCACCACCGAGCGAGATGCGGACGTACTTGCGTCCCATCGCGCGAGCGATGCTCTTGGCGACTGACGTCTTGCCGACGCCGGGAGGCCCGACAAAGAGCAGGATCGGGGAATGTTTGCGGGCCTCGGAAACATCTTCGGTCGCCGGAGGCGGGATTTCCGCCGCACCCGGAACGCCACCCGATTCGGGGACTTCGCCGGCGGTCTGCGACGCCGGGGTGTCGGTTACAGGGACAACGGTGTCCTTGTCACGCTGCATGCGCATGGCGCGTACCGCGAGGAACTCCAGCACCCGGTCCTTGACGTCGCCGAGGGCGTAGTGATCCTGATCGAGGATCTTGGCCGCCTCGGCCATGTCGAGTCGCTCTTCGGTGCGGTTATTCCATGGCAGCTCGGCGACGTGTTCCAGATAGGTCCGGATTACCTGCGCTTCCATCGACTCGCGACCTGCCCGACGAAGGCGACCGAGCTCGCGGTCGACTTCCTTGCGCGCCTCGGCCGGCAATTCGAGCGTCGTCAGGCGCTGTTCGAGTTCGTCCATTTCGCCGGCGTCATCTTCATCGCCGAGCTCGCGACGGATGGTCTTCAGCTGCTCGCGCAGGTAAACCTCGCGCTGGCGCTCCCCCAGCTCTTCCTGCACCTGGTTCTTGATATCTTCCTGCGCATCGAGGACCGAGATCTGGCGCTGTACATGAACAAGGACGCGCCGCAGGCGATCGTCGACGGCCAAGGTCTCGAGCAGCTCCTGGCGCTGGGTGGTGTTGAGGTCGAGATAGCCCGCGACCAAATCGGAGAAGCGGCCGGGTTCGTCGATGCCGTTCAGCACCTGCTGGACGACCTCTTCGGGAAGGCCCGACTTCTGGCCGAGTTCGGCCGACCGGGCACGAAGCTCCTTGTGCAGCGCGATGAACGAGGGATCGCGGTCGTTGATGGGCGGCAGGTCCTCCAGCGGCCGCAACACCGCCACGAGATGGCCCTTCTCTTCGGTGACGTGCAGCGTCATCGCCCGCCGCTCGCCGTGGAGGAGGAGCTGCATACCCGACATACCGCGCTGGAGCTGGCCGATGCGGGCAATGGTTCCGACGGTGTGCAGCCCTTCGGGCGTGACCCCCTCGATGTTCTCGCGCTGCGCGACCGCGAAGACGAGTTTGTCCTCCGAGGCCAGAGCAGCCTCGATGGCCTTGATTGTCATCGGGCGGCCAGCACCAATCGGAGCGGTCACGCCCGGGAAGAGGACGACATCGCGCAGGGGGAGCACGGGAATGGTCAATCGGTCAGTCACTGGAGGTTCTCCTTCGGCGCTCACCATGCGTCGCCGTTGGGGGTCCGGGATGTTCGTCTGGTGAGTCGGTCGCGCATTCAAGGGCATCGAGCGTGCCAGCTCCGGGCGGCCATCGACTGCCTGACTGGCGGGGAGTTGAGGCGCGGTCCTGCCGAGGCTGGGCAGACGCTGGATGCTCGAGGCCGGTAACCTGTCGCGACGGCAGCCAGCTTCCGGCACGTTGCTCGCTCGTGCATGTCGGTGCAGATTCAAGGGTTAGTTATGCGCGCGCCTCCCCATTCAGGATCCGCATGAGCGATCCGTCTCCCCACTCGCTGCCCGCCCTCCTCAAGGAGGCGCTTGGCGACGCCTATACGATCGAGGGCGAAATTGGCCGGGGCGGAATGGGGGTGGTGTACCGGGCCCGCGACGAGCGGCTGCAGCGCCGGGTGGCGGTGAAGGTGCTACCTCCCGAACTCGCGTTCTCCTCCGAAATCCGTCAGCGATTCACCCGCGAAGCGCAGACCGCGGCCCGCCTGTCGCACCCGCATATCGTCCCGATCCACGACGTCGGCGAAGGCCAGGGGATTGTCTATTTCGTGATGGGATTGATCGAGGGCGAGTCGCTCGCTGCCAGAATCCGTCGCCGCGGCCGCGTTCCAGCCGAAGAGACGCGCCGAATCATGCGCGAAACGGCTGATGCGCTCTCGGCTGCACACGCGGTCTCGGTCATACATCGCGACATCAAGCCGGACAACATCCTGCTCGAAGGCACGCGCGGCCGCGTGGTCGTGACCGACTTCGGTATCGCCAAGGCGCTGTCGGCGACCAGCGGGGCGACGCTGACGAGCGCGGGAATGGCGATTGGCACGCCATCGTACATGTCGCCGGAGCAGGCCGCAGGTGAGCGCGAGATTGACGGGCGCAGCGATCTCTATTCCCTCGGCATCGTGTCGTACCAGATGCTCGCTGGCGAGCTGCCGTTCAACGCCCCGACGGTCGCGGGAATCCTGATGAAGCAGATCACGGAAACCGCGCCGCTGCTGCACGAGCAGTATCCCGATGTCCCCGAAGATTTGTCGCTAGCCGTGGCGCGCTGCCTCGAGAAGGATCCGGCGAATCGCTGGCCGTCAGCGGATGCGCTGCGCCGTTCGCTGGAATCGCGAAGCGTGGCCGGGTATCGCCCGACTGGGCTCGGCTGGAAGGCGCAGACGCGCGAGCCGACGTCAGCTCGCGCGGCACCCACGCGCGCGCCGACAACTCGCGGCACCCGGCCCCCGTTCGACCGACCGGCACCGGTGCGGCCAGTGGCGCCGGGTCGGAACACGCGGGGTACGGCAGCAGGAACTCGGGATCAGAGTAGCAGCAGCGACGGTCGGCGCCGCGCCCCAGAACTGCCATCACGCGCTGAGAGTCGGCAGGCCGACAAGCTGGCGCGCCGCGATCGCAAGGCGTTGCGCCGCGAGATGAAGGACGGACCGCTGCCGGAAACGGGCGAGCCACGGGTGATCGTCGCGGCACGCCGTCAGTTCGCCCAGTTCGCGGCGACGACCGGCGGTTGCTTCCTGATCAACACCATGGCGCCGGGACTGCATACGCCGTGGTTTCTCTTCGTCGCCTTCGGCACTGGCTGGGGGCTTCTGAACAAGTACTCAGCGCTCTGGCAAGCTGGATACTCGTGGCGCGACGTGCTGCATCGCCCTGATGCACCCGACGCCGTCGGGTCGGGCGACAAGCGGCCGAAGATCAAGGGCGTCAAGCAGATCTCGGAGCCGAAGGTGGCGGACTTCGGCGGGTATCATGAGCGGATGCAGCAGGTCTACAAGGATCGCGCGATGATCCTCGGGCTGATGGCCCAGTTGAGCACAACCGACAAGGAAATGCTGCCCGACATCGTCGAGACGACGGAAGGACTGTATGCGCGCGCCGCGCAGCTGGCCGAGACGCTGGGCTCGATGGACGGACTCGGAATCGACGACACGCCGCGAATCGAAGCACGCCTCGCGGAACTGCGCCTTCGCCCCGAGGGCGAGGAACGTGACCGACAGGTGGCGCTGCTCGAGCAGCAGCGGCAGCGCTGCGTCGAACTGAGCGCCCAGCGCACCAAGTTCGCCGACCGGTTCGAGAGTTGCGTCCTCGCCATGCAGAACGTTCGACTCGACTTGATGCGCCTGAAGCAGAGTGGCGTCGGTGCGGTGATCAACGGACTGACGATGGCGACGCAGCAGGCACGAGCGCTGAGCCGGGACGTGGACTATGCGATCGGGGCGGCAGGCGAGATGAAGGCGCTGTAACCGCTAGAGAAGAAAAAGAAAAGAGAAAAGAGAACCGTGCCGCAGCGATCGCGGCAATGGTTTCGCGAACGGCGAACATCAGCTACATCTGCGACTGGCTCCCCGCCACGACGCGCGCGGTGACCGACAGCTGGCCGACATGCCGCATCGCATGCTCGGCACCATGCACCAGGCAACCAATGACCGTCGACGGCAACTGAGAACGCCCGACCCCCCGAAATTCACCGAGGGTCGCGGGGTCGATCTGCTTCAGCTCCTCGACGGCCGCATCGACGCGCGCACCGAGTGCTGCCAGTAGCGTGGGAATGTCGGCGCTGTCGACATCGGCCCCTTCCAGGCGGATCGCGGCAAACTGTTCCTCGGAGAGGACGTCGCCGCGCGCATAGGTAAAGAGGCGGTCGATGACGCCGGCGATGTGGCGAATATGAAAGGCCACCGATGCAACGCCGGCCGGACGCGCGTTCCATTGGTCGGGCGTGAGGTTGGCGACCATCTCGCCGACACTCTCGCGCACCTGGAGAAGAATGTGGGCGACCGGCTGCAACATGGCCGGCACGCCGTGGATGGGGCCTCGTTGCCACCACTCGGTCCTGGACATGTCGGGGTACGCTCCGTGGAAGTCGAGTGGATGCCTACCGATGCTCTCTGCTCTACCAGAAGCCATCGTCGCCGCGTTTGCCGACGTGCACGCGACTGTAGGTGGCGATCTTCCGGATCAGCGCTGCGGGCAACGGCTTGTCGTAGGGACACTGCAGGAATCGAACGGTGGACGGCTGCTGGTCGAGTTCCTTCCGAAACGCGTCGAGGGCGGCCTGGGAAGGTGCGAAGTTGAGATGCGCCTTGTGAGCCGAGAACGCGAAGAGAAATCGCGGTTCGACAAAGAAGGGCATGCCCCACTTGATCGCCTCTTCGGCGTCGGGAGCCACGGTCTTGAGGATGGCGTAGAGACGCCGCAGATGCGGCCGGGCCGCAGGTGGCGCGGCCGCGATATACCCGGCGATCGTGGTCGGACGTTTCGGTGCCATCACCGTTGTGTCAGCAAACTGACGGCTCAGTACGCAAGCGTCTCCTGCATCGCCGCCTGCAGGCTTTCCACCTGCGGCAGGATCACGTCTTCGAGTTCGGGCGCGTAGGCGACGAAGGTATCAGTCGCCGCCACGCGCTTCACCGGCGCGTCGAGCCAGGCGAACATGTCGCTGGCGATGCGCGCGGATATCTCGGAACCGTATCCCCACGACAGTGAATCTTCGTAGGCGACGATCACGCGGCTGGTCTTCTTCACCGATGCCGCAATGGTGTCCCAGTCGACGGGGTTGAGCGAACGCAGATCGATGACCTCGACGCTCTGGCCGGTCGACTCATGCAGGTTCTTGGCGCCCTGCAGCGCGCGCTGCACCACCGCTCCGTAGGTGACGACCGTCACGTCCGTGCCCGCGCGCACAACCTTGGCCTTGCCGAACGGAATCATGAAGTTCGGGCCCGGATACACGCCCTTGTTGTAGGCCTGGCGATAGAGATGCTTGTGCTCGAGGAAGAGCACCGGGTCTTCGCAGCGAATGGCAGTACGCAGGAGCCCATTGGCGTCGAGTGCGGTCGACGGACAGATGACGCGCAGTCCCGGCACGCCGGTGAAGATCGCGGCTCCGGTCTGCGAGTGATACACCGCGCCGCCCTTGAGGTATCCGCCGTACGTGACGCGGATGACGACCGGCGCGG
>JBEPVV010000099.1:0-6574 GCA_041690795.1 Gemmatimonadota bacterium
ATCCGTAATAGTTCTGACCAGTCGCGGGCCCTCGCGGTCCCGCACCCTCACCCTTGAGACCTTCGGACGGACGATGCGATTGTTGACCCAGTGGGCCAGCAGCTTTCTGTTTTCTAGGAAAACGATTTTTCGTTATCGTTTGACGTTCCTGCTGATGGTCATTCCTGCGGTCGCGGCGGCGCAGGGCACCGAGATTGTCCGTGGCAAGGTCACCGGGCTCGATGGCAAGCCGATCGGCGACGTGACCGTGACCATCACCGGTCTGGCGACACAGGCAGTGCTCACTGCGCACACCACCGACAAAGGCATCTACACCGCGCTTTTTCCGAACCCCGAAGGTGACTACCTCATCAACGTGCGGAAGATCGGGTTTGCGCCGTACAACACCCGCCTCACGCGCACCGGCCTGAGCACCGTGCTCGTCGCCGACGTCAGGCTGCAGGAGATTGCCTTCGAGCTCGACACCATCACGGTGGCGGCGCACCGCGCACGCGGTGACACCACGACCACGGGTGGTGTGTCGCAGAGCCTGCTGCAAGGCGCGCTCTTTTCGCTCGACCCCACCGACCTGACGGCGCTCGCCGCACAGATCCCCGGCATCCTCGGTGACTCCAGCGGCTTCTCGGTGCTTGGATCGAGCCCTGGGGGCAACAACGGCACGGTTGATGGGGCCAAGTTCGGCGGCAACAACGTGCCCCAGGACGCGATCGCCGGGTCGCGCGTGATCCAGACGTCATCAGACCCGCGAGTCGCCGGATTTTCCGGCGGGCAGACATCGACGATCATGAAGGGCGGCTCCGACCTCTTCGCGCTGACGACGCGCGTCAACTTTGCCGACCACCATCTCGCGTGGAGCGATCCGTCCTGGTTCAACCCGATTCCGCGTGCGATCGGATTCAGCGGCGGCGCGGGCGGCCCGATCGTCAAGCGGAAGCTGCACTATCAGGCGTCGTGGAACATCAATGACCGGGAGTCCGACGTCTACTCGCTGCTCGATCCGCCGCAGTCGATCATCTCGCAGTACGGCCTGACCGCCGACACCATCAACGCTGTATCTCAGGCGCTGACGGCGCTGGGCGTGCCGCTCGGCACCGCCGGCTTCTCGCCCAACCAGCAGGGTCGCAACTACAACACCTCGCTGGTCATCGACTGGACGCCGAAGGCCACCACGTCACTGCGGGTGACCCACACCGGGTACTGGGGATCATTCGGCTCGCCGGGCCGGGCGCCGTTCTCATATCCCTCGCAGGGTTCGTCGTCATCGAACGCCTTCGAGTTCGTGTCGGCGAAGTTGACCGGTTACGTGCACGGATTTCTCGACGAGTTGAACACGACTGTCAACTACAGCCGGTTCAGCAACGATCCGTTCGTGGCCACGCCGAGCGCGTCGGTGCGGGTCGGCACCATCTTCGACGATGGTCACACCGGCCTGGGATCGATTTCGTTCGGCGGCGGATCGGGCGTCAACCGGAGCCACGGCTACGACTGGGACACGCAGAACGAGTTTTCGTGGATTCCATCGAACAGCGCGCACCGGGTCAAGATCGGCCAGGATATCGATTACAGCTGGAACACCAACTATTCGTCGGGCAATCAGTTCGGCGCGTACAGTTACCAGACGCTGGGCGACCTTGCCGCCAACCGGCCAGCATCGTACAACCTGACGCTGACGTCGTTCGAGCGTTCGAGCAGGGGCGCGACCGCCGCTCTCTGGATTGGCGACGAGTGGAATGCGACCAAGTCGTTGCAGTTCCAGGGCGGCCTTCGCTACGACGCGGCCTTCCCCGGTACGGTGCCGGATTACAACCCGGTGGTCGATCAGCTCTTCGGCGTGCAGACGAACCGCATCCCGCATTCGCGGCTCTTTACGCCGCGCCTGGGCTTTTCGTGGGCGTCGGCAAAGCGGCGCGGCATGGGCTCATCGTCGGGTCAGGGCGGCCCCATCGCGCTTGGTTCACTGCCTGCCGGGCTGCCACCCGAATTCATCCAGATGCTCCTCGGCACACCGCGCGGTTCGGTGGCGCCGGGCTGGGCTGTCACTGGATCGTTCGGCGGCTATGGCGGAACGCTCGACAACAGCAACATCGCGTCGCTGATCGACCAGACTGGTCTTCCGAACACGCGGCGCATCCTCAATTGCGTCGGTGACGCGACACCGATCCCCGACTGGAACAACATTACCAACGCGCCGCCAACCAGCTGCGTTGACGGCACCGGCGCCACCGATTTTGCATCGAACGCGCCGAGCGTGCAGGTCTACGACAAAACCTTCCGTACGCCGATCTCCTGGCGCGCCAACCTTGGCATCGACGGCATCCGCCTGCCGGCCAAGTGGACACTCGGCCTGACCACGTTCTTCAACTACGGCGTCAACACCCAGAGCTCGGTCGACCGCAACCTGGTGTCGACGCCCCGTTTCATGCTCACCGATGAGGGCAATCGCCCGGTCTACGTCGCGCCCGATGAGATCGTCCCTGAAACTGGTGTGATTGCGCCGAACGCGTACCGTATCAACCCCGACTACGCCAGCGTGAGCAACGTCATCTCGGACCTGCACAACTACACTGCGCAGGTGCAGGCGTCGATCGCACCGCCGCACGCGCTGCTGCACAACAAGCTGAACCTCTCCTTCACCTATGTGTACAACTACAGCGAGCGCGAGCAGCGCGCCGTCGGCGGCGGGAGCGGGGGAAGCGGCTCGTTCGGGGGCGGCACGAGGGTCTTCTTCGGCGGCGGTGGCTTCTTCAGCGGCTTCGGCGGCGGCGGCGGCGGGCTGACCGCCGGCGATCCGACGGTCAAGTCATGGGTTCTGGGGTCGCAGCCGCGTCATCAGCTGGTCACCAACGCCTCGTTCCGCGCCTGGTGGTTCAACATCACCTCGCGAATCACCATCTATTCGGGTGCGCCTTATTCGCCCACCGTCAGCGGCGACGTCAACGGCGACGGATCGAACGACGACCTCGCATACATCCCCAATCCCGCCACGACTCGCGATCCCGCGCTGGCGATGCAGATGGCACAGCTGCTGGAGTCGGCACCGGCGGGCGCCCGAGACTGCCTCATGAAGCAGCTCGGCCAGGTCGCCGGCATCAACAGCTGCTCGACGCAGTGGCAGGCACGACTCGACCTGCGTCTCGACTGGCAGCCGCCGCGCAGTTTTGGTTTCGGTGACCGGCTTCGCGTGACGACGCAGCTGCAGAACACCAGCGGCGCGCTGGTCCGGCTCTTCGGCCTGGAGAACACGCCGCTCGGTCGTGGCGCGCTGAGTCAGTCGGCGCAGAATCAGCTCCTCTACGTCACCGGCTTCGACCCGGTGACCCAGAGCTACAAGTACCAGGTCAATCAACTCTTCGGGCAGCCGACCAACTTCGGCAACGCACGCCGGCAGTATCCGCCGTTCCAGCTGCAGCTCGGACTCGAGTACAAGCTCGGTGGGCCACCCTCTTCACCGATGGCGCGGAGCATGGGGCTGATGCCCAGCGGCAAGGAGCCACCGTACACGACTGACCAGATCCGCGACAAGCTGCAGCGCCTCACCAAGGATCCAGTGCAGCCGATCCTGATCCGCAAGGATTCGATGGCACTGACACCAACGCAGGTGACGCAGCTCACGGCGATCAGCACCGAGTTCAAGGCGCGCGCCGATTCGGCGATGGAGCCGGTCTTCGACTACGTCATCCGCAAGGGCCGTCGCATCGACGATCAGCAGCTCAGCTCGCGACTCAACAAGGCGCAACCCCAGATCCAGCGGATGATGGTCGACGCCCAGGCGCGCGCGAAGGCACTGTTGACGCCGGCGCAGTTGCGGATGCTGCCGGTAACGCCGACGACACCCGCCGGAATGCCCGGTGGACCGGGTGCACGGCCAAACGGCGCACCGGCAGGCGTTCGCCCGGGCGCCGTGCATGAAGTACTGGTTGGTCCGGGGGAGCTGGAATTGAGGTAGAATTCCCCGCCCCACACCATCGAGCGTTCGATCCGACGATTCAGCCGAAACCTGACCGTGCAGGTGCTGCTTGCCATCGCCTGCGGCGCCCTCGTTGGCTTTCTGGCGCCGAGCGCGGGGCGGGCGATGCGCCCGGTAGGCGAGACGTTCATCAATCTGGTCCGGATGGTGATCACGCCGGTGATCTTCCTCACGGTCGTGCTCGGCATCGCCCGGACACGCAGCCTTCGCCAAGTCGGCCGGGTCGGCGTCAAGGCACTCGTTTACTTCGAAATCGTCACCACACTCGCGCTCGCCATCGGCCTGATCGTCGTCAACGTGCTCCGGCCCGGCGCCGGAATCGACCGCGCCCTCGCCGCCGCGGCGGACGTTACGCAATACACCGCGCCGGGGGCGAAACTCTCCATTGCTGACTTCCTGCTCCACATCGTTCCGTCGAGCATTGTCGCCGCCTTCGCCCAGGGTGACATCCTGCAAGTGGTCTTCTTTTCGGTGCTCTTCGGGGTAGCGGTCGCAGCGGTGGGCGCGCCCGCCGACGCCGTGGTGCGCGGGCTCGGGCAGCTGGAGAAGATCTTCTTCCGGATCGTGGAGCTGGTGATGCGGGTGGCGCCGATTGGTGCGTTTGGTGCGATGGCGTACACCGTCGGCGCGTTCGGCGTCGGCTCACTGGTAACCATGGGCAAGTTGATGTTCTGCGTCTACCTGACGATGGCGCTGTTCATTTTCGGTATACTCAATGCCATAGCGCGGCTCGCCGGCTTTTCCCTCTGGCACCTGTTGCGACACATTCGCGCCGAGCTCGCCGTAGTACTCGGCACGTCATCCAGCGAGTCGGTGCTGCCGCGACTGATCGAAAAGCTGGAAGCGTATGGCTGTTCGAGCGGCATCGTGGGACTGGTGGTGCCGGCAGGTTACTCGTTCAACCTCGACGGCACCTCGATCTACCTTTCGATGGCGACGCTGTTCATCGCGCAGGCCTATGGCGTACACCTCTCGTTGGCGCAGCAATTGAGCGCGATGGCGGTGCTGATGGTCACGTCGAAGGGTGCGGCGGGGGTCACCGGCTCGGGATTTATCGTGCTCGCCAGCACGCTCGCTGCGTTGCGGGTCGTGCCGGTAGAAGGCCTTGCCCTCGTGCTCGGCGTCGATCGGTTCATGAGTGAGGCGCGCGCGATCACCAACGTCATCGGCAACGCCGTTGCCACCGTCGTCATCTCCCGGAGTGAAGGTCAGTTCATGCCACCACCTGCAGAGGAAGAAGCCGTCCATGGGTAAACGATTCCTGTTCCACTCGGTCGCGGTGATCGTGCTCGCGGCGCCGGTCAGCGCACAGGTTACACCGGCCGATTTCGCGGCGCGGCGCGATTCCCTCGCGGCCCGCATCGGCAACGGCGCGGTGATCGCGTTCGGCGAGCGCACGCCGGTCACCGACTTCGGGCCATTTTTCCAGATTCCGGCATTCCACTACCTCACCGGTTTTGATGAAGCCGATGCGGCGTTCATCCTGGTTGCGCACGATGGCCACCAGACCAGCACGATGTTCCTGACGCCGATCGCGGCACGCACCGCCTTCTACTACGGCTTTCGCCCCGATTCCGCCGACGTGCCGCGGCTCTACGGTCTGGCGGCGCGCTCCTTCTCGGCGCTGGGTGGCGTGGTGGATTCGCTCGCGGGCAGCGGGATGCCGATCTACACGCTCCTCGACTTCGCGGATGCCGATTTCCAGCGCCAGGACTCGCTCACGCGGGGCGGGCAGTTCTTCAAGGCGCTGCAGGTTCGGCATCCCGAACTCAAGCTCGCGAATGCGCACCCGCTGGTGAATCAGCTGCGCGCCCGCAAGACGCCGGGCGAGATCGCGCTGCTGCGGAAGGCGGCCGAAATCAGTTCCGATGGCCACCGCGCGGTGCTTGGCATGCCGGAGCCCGCGCACGAGTACGAAATCCAGGCGGTGCTGGAAAGCACGTTCCTCAAGCTTGGTGGCGAACGCATCGCCTACGGCTCGATCGTGGGTTCGGGCGAGCGGGGCACCCAGCTGCACTACATGAAGGACCGCGGGCCCACTGTGCCAGGTGATCTGGTCGTGATCGACGCCGCCACGCAGTACCAGGGTTACGCGGCTGATGTCACGCGCACGATTCCGGTGAGCGGAAAGTTCACGCCGGCGCAGCGCAAGCTGTATCAGCTAGTGCGCGACGCCCAGGCGGCGGCCGAGCGGAACGCCCGGGCGGGCATGTCGCCCAACGCCGCCGCCGATTCGTCGGTCGTCGTGCGCGAGCGAGGGTTGGCGGAACTGGGGTTGATCGAGGGCGTGGGCGCCACGTACGACTGCGGCGGCACGGCGACGTGCCCGCAGGCACAGATCTGGATGATCCACGGCATCAGTCACGGCCTCGGCCTCGCCGTACACGACCTGCTGCAGTCCGGGACCAAGTATCAGGTCGGCGATGCCTTCACCATCGAACCGGGGATCTACGTGTCGGAGAAGATGCTCGACGTCCTGCCCGACACGCCGCGAAACCGCGCCTTCATCGAGAAGGTCAAGCCGGCCGTCGCGCGCTACAACAACACCGGCATCCGGATCGAGGACGACTACGTGATTACCGACAAGGGCCTGGAGCGGATGAGCAC
>JBEPVV010000100.1:0-6573 GCA_041690795.1 Gemmatimonadota bacterium
ACCTTCACCAAGCGCATCCGTCGCCAGCTGGGCATCCCGCTCGAGATCATCGACGGCGACCGCGAAGCACAGCTGTCGTGGCGCTCGGTGGCGCATCACTTCCGGCTGGACAATGCGCGGACGCTGGTTGCCGACGTCGGCGGCGGTTCGCTGGAGCTGATCGGCGCCGTCAACGGGCTGGTCGAAGCCACCGCCTCATTGCCGCTCGGATCGGTGCGACTGACTGAGCAGTTCCTTCCTGGCACCCGCGACAGCCGGCGCGAAGTCGCCGCACTGCGCAAGCACATCCGTCGCGAGCTCAAGAAGGCTCTCCCCTGGCGCGACTGGGCCCAGGCGCTGCTGATCGGATCCGGCGGGTCGTTCACCAATCTCGCCCGGATCGCCGCGGCCCGCGCCGGCACGCTCGGCGATGCCATTCACGGCACCACGGTGGCGACCGGCGAGGTCGAATCGCTGCTCGAATGGCTGGCGGCCAAGTCGCCCGAGCAGCGGGCTCAGGTGCCGGGACTCAACCCGCAGCGAGCCGACATTATCCTCGCCGGCCTCGCCGTTGCCGCAGAGCTGCTGGCCATTCTCCATGCGCGCGAGCTCACGGTCAGCGCCTTCGGGTTGCGCGAGGGGCTGCTGCTTGAGATGGTCGGGCCGATCGATACGACGCGGCCGGCCGATCCGCTCCGCCTCGTCCGTGAGTTCGTCGACCACTGCCGCTGCGATCGCCGCCATGTCGAGCATGTCCGAACCCTCGCGATCGCGCTCCACGAGCAGCTGGCGGCGGCGGTCGGAAGCGGCGTCGAGGATGCCTGGCTTCTGGAGACGTCAGCACTGCTCCATGACGTCGGGCAGCTGGTCTCGTATCGTTCGCATCACAAGCACAGCTACCAGCTGATCTCGCACGCCGACCGTCTCGGCCTCGATTCGCACGATCGCGCGCTGGTCGCCGTGATCTCGCGCTACCACCGCAAGCGCGGACCTAGCCGGAAGCACGAGGAATTCGCGCGGCTCAATCCCGACGACCAGGCGACGGTCCGCCGGGTCAGTGGGATACTCCGCGTCGCCGATGGCCTTGATCGCGGACACACTGCGGCCGTCGAGACGATCGCCGTGTCGCTGGAGGATGGCCGCTGCATCATTCGCGCGTCGCCGCGCGACGGAGCCGACGTGTCACTGGAAGTCTGGGGCGCGCAGCGCAAAAGCGATGTATTGGCCCGGACGCTCGGCTGCGATGTCGTGATCGAAGGCGTGGAGCGCCGATCCGAGCGGCGCCCCTGACGCGGAGGTGACGCCGCCGCGGGAGGCAGGGTCTGCAAGGTGGCAGCGAGAGGAGGCGGGAATGCACGGTGCGCGACAGTATTCAACACGCAGGCTTGCACGGTCGGCATTCGCACTAGGCGTGATTGCCGGCGTCGCCGCATCATGTTCATCGGGGTCGACGACTGACCCGGTGCTCCGACTGGGGACCTGGGGTGGTGATACCGCGGGCATGATCGTCGGCGACACGGCCATGCACCTTCACATTGGCTGCAGCTTCGGCGATGTCTCAGGGCGCATACCCGTCGACACGCACGGCGACTTTGCGATCGCGGGCAGCTACATGCTACGACCCTATCCCGTGGCCCTCGGCCCATCGATGCCCGCAAGCTTCGTGGGACGGATCGACGGCGACAACGCAACCGTCACGGTGACGGTGAATGACACGGTCAACAGTCAGACTGTGATCCTCGGTCCCGTCTCGGTTCGCCTGGGCCGACCGCCCGAGATGGGCGCGTGCCCAATATGCCGCCGCCCTATCATCACCATGCCGGGAGCGGTGCGCGCCGACGGACTCGGTCGCTGAACCGCTACCGAATAACCGGCATCGGCATCGTCCACGCAAAGCCGGCCGATCCCTTCGCTACCATGAAATGCGGCGCGGTGACGCCGAGGATCTTCAGTTTTCCGTTGGCAAACTTCGCGGACACGATCCCGACGAACGCTCCGACCACCACATCGCTGACCCAGTGCTGGTCAAGCTGAAGCCGGGCCCAGCCGGTCCCGGCGGCGAGAGTCCAGAGCGGGATCCTGACCCAGTTCGTTCCGGCAGCGTCGCCCAGCGACGTGGCCAGCGCGAAGGCAAGCGCAGTATGGCCCGAAATGAAGGACGGGCTTCCCACGGGCGTGCCGGAAAACGGGTGGAAATCGAGCCCGTCGTGGTCGACGTCGGCATAAGGGCGTTCGCGGCCGACGCTGTACTTGATTACCTGCGTCGCGACAAAGGCGCCGAACGCACTTCCCGCCGTCCCGAACAACGCCTGAACAACCCGGTGGTCGCGGGTGATCAGGCTCGCCACTGCCAGGCCACCCAGGGCCACGCCTACTCCAAGCGGCTCACCAAACTTGTTGAAGTCCTTGGCGGTCTGTGCCGTCCCCGCCGTATAAGGGCTCTCGAACGCGTGGGCGATCGGCTTGTCGAGCAGCAGCGTGGCACCGACCACGGCGGCGCCGATGAGCACGTGACGCGGTCCGGCATTCGGGATCGTGTCCTTGTTCTGGGCGGCGGCGGCTACCGGAGCGCCCAGGATCAGTACCGAGCACACTGACAGCAGTGGATTTCGCATCGTGAGGTCCGCGGTTGGGAATCGGAATTGGCAAAAGGCTCAATCTCGGTACAAGGAGACGGGCTAACGGCCGCGCGCTACACGCCCCGCCGCTCCCCACCCTCGGCCAGCGCGGCGAGTTGCGGATTCCTTGGGGCGGCAGAACCTTTCCCAGGTTCGTTCCAGTCTGTGGAGTCTACGATGCCAACGCTGCCCAACTCAGGTAAGGCGATCAGGGTGAAATGGTGGCAGATCCTGGGCACTCTCGGATGCCTGGTCCTCACGGCTGCCGCTGGCCGCGGCCGACCGCGATCACCCGCGTTCTTCTTCATCCAGATGAGCGATCCGCAGTTCGGGATGTTCACCGCCGATTCCAGCTTCGCGCAGGAAACGGCCAACTTCGAGCTGGCGATTGCCACCGCCAACCGGCTCCATCCTGCGTTCGTTGTCATCACCGGCGACCTCACCAACCGCGGCGGCGACCCGGCGCAGGCTGCCGAGTTCCACCGCATCGCTGGCCGGCTCGATCGATCGATCCCGCTCTATGACGTGCCGGGGAACCACGACGTCGGCAATACGCCGACCCCGGCGACACTGGCGCGTTACACGGCGCTCTTCGGGCCGGATCACTACACCTTCCGCCACGGCGACTTCACCGGGATCGTTCTCGATTCGCCAGTGATCGATTCATCCCGGCTGGTGCCGACCGCTGCGGCCGAGCAGGAGCGGTGGCTCACCGACGAACTCGCCCGTGCCCGGCGCGAAGGGGCGCGACACATCGTCATCTTTCAGCACCATCCGTATTTCCTGAAATCGGCGACAGAGGCCGACCAGTATTTCAACATTCCGCGCGACGTGCGTGAGCGCTACCTGGCGCTCTTCCACCGATTCGGCGTGGCGGCAGTCTTTGCGGGACACCTGCATCAGAACTCGTTGGCGAGCGACGGCAGCCTCGCGATGGTGACGACCGGAGCGGTGGGCATGCCGCTCGGCGGTGCGGAGTCGGGGATGCGCATCGTCACCGTGACGGATACGTCGATTGTCCACAGCTACTATACCCTCGGCGAACTGCCCGCGAGGGTGCCGCTGCCGTAAGGTGCGCGGCTAGATCGCGACGCGATTGCGGCCCAGTTTCTTGGCGCGGTAGAGCGCATCATCGGCACCCGCCACGAGTGCGGCGGCACTCAGGTTGTCAGGATGCGTCCACGCTATACCGACACTGAGACTCACGGGTAGCATCAGCCCCTCCCAGAGCGCTGGCGTCGACGCGACGCGCGACCGCACTCGCTCCATCGCAATCTGCGCCGACGCTTCGTCGCAGCCCGGGAGCACGAAGAGAAACTCCTCGCCGCCGTACCGACCGATCGAGTCGTATTCGCGCAATTCGAGCTGGAGCCAACGGCCGACCTGTCGCAGCACCGCATCTCCCGCGGGGTGCCCGTGACGATCGTTGATGTCCTTGAACAGGTCGATGTCGGCCATCGCCACGGCGACCGGCTTTTTCTCGTGCTTGGCCCGCCGCAATTCGCGGTCGAGTTGTTCGAGCACCACCCGGCGATTCGACAGTCCAGTGAGGTCGTCGGTCGTAGCCTGCCGGCGCAGCGCTTCCTGGGCGTCAAGGAGACCTTCCTGAAGCTCGAGGACCCGTTCGCCGGAGCGGAGTCGCGCTCGCAGCTCCACGGCGTCGAATGGCTTGATCAGGAAATCGTCGGCGCCCGAGTCAAGCCCCGCCACGACGTCCTCGCGCCGATCCCGGCCGGTCAGCAGGATGATGTAGATGTAGGGACCGGCTCGCTGGCGGACGACGCGGCAGACAACGGTACCGTCGGCGCCGGGCATCATCCAGTCGAGAATCGCCATGCGCGGCCCATCGGGCTTCAGCAATGCGGTGACCGCCTCCGGTCCGTCGTTGACGACGTCGACGTCGTGACCGAGACGAATCAGCGCACTCTCCAGCAGGCGGCGTGACACGGGCTCATCGTCAGCGATGAGAATTCTCACGCGGACGCACTCGCCGCGAGTCCGTCGAGGTCATGTTGCAGCGACAGGAGTTCGCGCTCCAGGGCGATCAGCTGCACGCCTCCGCCGGCCATCATGTTGTCGCGACCAGTGATCTCCAGTGCGTGCGCGGTGCGCGCGACACTCGTGCCGCCGAGGCTGCTGGCTGATCCCCGGAAGGTGTGGGCAACGCGTTCGAGGCCCTTGGCATCACCGTCCGACAGCGATCGCCGCACTTCCGTCAGCATTCGTCCCGACTCTTGCTTGAACATGGTGACGACTTCACCAAGCAACGAGTAGTCGCCTTCGACGCGGGCAATCAGGTCCGCGCGATCGAACGAGGGTTCGTTCAGCGGCGCCGTTGGCGTGGATCCGTTCACCACCGACTCGATCGCCTCCAGCAGCGCGGCCGGATGCACCGGCTTCGGCAGGTATGCGTCCATGCCCGCGTCGAGACATGCATTGCGATCGCCTTTCATCGCATGGGCGGTAAGCGCGATGATCGGCAGGTGGCGCCCCGTCAGGCGCTCAGCGTCGCGGATCGCAGCGGTAGCTTCGAGTCCGTCCATCTCGGGCATTTGCACGTCCATCAGTGCCACGTCGAAACTGCCGCGCAGCGCAGCAGCCACGGCCTGGACACCATTCTCGACAGCCACCAGCGTGTGTCCGTGTTTCTGCAGGATCGCGGTGACCACCATCCGGTTGACGGCGTTGTCTTCGGCCAGCAGCACCCGGAGCGACCGGCCGGTCAGCGCGGCCGTCCGCGCGATGACAGGCTCCGGCACAGGAAAACCTCGTGCAGCCAGCACCTGGAGCATCGCGTCGAGGAGCACCGACTGACGCACCGGTTTGGTGAGGTAGGACGCGACGCCGAGCTCACGGCATCGGATCGCATCGCCGCCCTGCCCCAGCGACGACAGCATCATGATCATCGGGCGGCCAAGTTCGGGACGCCGCTGGATTTCGTCGGCCAGCTGGAAGCCATCGAAGTCGGGCATCTGGAAGTCGATCAACGCGAACGGAAACGGCGTCCCTGCAGCGTGTGCCCGCTCCATCGCCTCGAGTGCCGCGCGGCCACCGTCGACGATCGTCGGCCGCATCTGCCAATTGGTGAGCACCTCCTCCAGGATTCGCCGATTGGTCGCGTTGTCGTCGACCACGAGCACCGACATGCCCTTCAGGTCGGCCAGGCTTCCCCGCACCGGAAGCGCCTGCGGCTGATTGCTAACCGCAAAGGGAAGGAGGAAGTGGAAGACGCTGCCGCGCCCGGGCTCGCTGTCGACCCAGAGACGGCCACCCATCAGCCCCACTAGTTGTGACGCGATCGCCAGCCCCAGCCCGGTGCCTCCGTAACGGCGCGTCGTCGAGGCATCAGCCTGCGTGAACGCCTCGAAGATCGTCGTCTGCTTGCTCGGCGAGATGCCGATGCCGGTGTCGGTCACCGTGAAGTGCAGAATGCTCTCATCGCCGGAGGCGCCGTCGAGCGCGACCCGGAGCACGACTTCGCCGGCCGCGGTGAACTTGATCGCGTTGCCGGCGAGGTTGAGGATGATCTGGCGCAGCCTCGTCGGGTCGCCCGCCAGCCCGAGCGGCACACCTGCATCGATCTGATACGCGAGCTCCAGCCCCTTTTCATGAGCGCGGGGGGCCAGCAGGCGCATCGTTTCGTCGAGCGCGGTTCCGAGGTCGAACTCGATCCGCTCGATATCGAGCTTGCGAGCCTCGATCTTGGAGAAGTCGAGGATGTCATTGATCAGCGTCAGCAGCGCGTCGGCCGACGTGCGCACGGTTTCCAGGTACGAGCGCTGCTCGCCGCTGAGATCAGTTTCCAGCGCCAGCTCGGTCATGCCGATGATGCCGTTCATCGGCGTGCGGATTTCGTGGCTCATGTTGGCGAGGAACTCGCTCTTGGCCCGGCTGGCGGACTCCGCGTTCTGCCTGGCCCGCGACAATTCCTCGGCCTTCAGCACGAGTTCGGCGGCCTGCTGTTCGATACGGTCTG
>JBEPVV010000101.1:0-6524 GCA_041690795.1 Gemmatimonadota bacterium
AGTAGATGTAGAGCGCTGGCGCCGGTTGCACGACTTCAAAGTCCTCCGACGCGCTCACCAGCTCGTGCAGGTGCCTCGCGCACGCGATCGTTTGCCGGAAGAAGGTACGAATCTGTTCCGCGCCGTAGTAACGCAGCGTCATCCAGACCTTCAGCGCGCGCCAGCTCCGCGATAGCTGCGGTCCGTAGTCGAAGTAGTTGAGGCCGCTGTACTCATTGTCGCTGGCCGGTTGCAGGTAGTTCGCGTGCATCGCGTACGTGCGCTGCATCGCCGCCGGATCGCGGACGAGAATGCAGCCAGCTTCATAGGGAACGCCAAGCCATTTGTGGGCGTCGAATGACACCGAATCCGCACGCGCGATGCCGCGGAACTGCGTCGCCAGCTCGGGGAGCATTCCGCCCAGCGCACCGCACGCACCGTCGAGGTGCAGCCAGAGCTGCCGCCGTTCGGCCACATCGGCCAGGGCATCGAGGTCGTCGATGGCACCGACGTTGATCGACCCCAGGTGACCGACGATGGCAAACGGAGTCATCCCCGCCGCCCCATCGGCGTCGAGCATTTGCTCCAGCGCCGCCAGATCGATCCGGAAGTCCGGGAGCGAGGGCACGGCACGCAGCGCATTGCGACCGAGCCCCAGCAGGTCCATCGCGCGCACGAGCGACACGTGGGTTTCGTGATCGGCCATGTACACCGTCATGCGACCTGCATCGCCGCGTGACTGCAGGCCGTCTGCCGCGACGTCCCACGTCGCCTTCATCTGCAGCGCGATCCGGAGACCGGCTACGTTGGCCATGGTGCCACCGCTGACGAAGATCCCTCCCGCGTCAGCACCGTATCCGATCAGCTGCGACAGCCACGCGATCGTTCGCCGCTCGATCTCGCTCGCCGCCGGCGACGCGCGCCAGCCACCGCAATTGGGATTGAGGGTGGCCGCCATCGCCTCGGCCAGCGTGCCGATCTGCGATCCTGACCCGTTGACGAAGCCGAACCAGCGCGGCGAGCCCTGGCGGGCCGAATTGGGAATGATCTTCTCGCGCCAGTCGCGCAGCAGGCCGTCGGCCCCCTCGCCTAGTTCAGGCGGCGGAGCCTCGAACAGGGCCGCCACATCCGCTGGCTTGCAGCCGGGAAACGCCGGCGTCGCGGCGAGCTCGTCGTAGTATTCGGACAGGAGGTCGATCACATCGTGTCCCAGCGCCCGGAACTCGGCGCCAGGAAGGTCGGGGTGGAGAGGCGACACAGGTACTCCGCTCAAGTGGTCAGGCCATCCAATGCGGAGGATTATGGGCGCATCGGGGCAATTTGGGCCACCGCGGATTGTACGACGTCAGTGCGGCGGCGAGCCCGGCACGGAGTCTTCGGGGGAGCGGTCGCGCTCAACCCCGAGCATCGGCTGGCCGCCGTTTCCCATGCTTGCCGTGACGGTGTAGTATGACCCCGAAACGAAGAGGTAGGTGGTGGTGGCGACCGCTGAATCCTTGCCCGCAGCGCGGAGATCGAGTCGGGCCAGCGAATCGGCCACTGGCTGATAAGCCGTTGTCACTTCGGGCGCGACGTCGCTGAAGACCGGTGCACCCCGGGCGGCCAGTGTCCAGGTCCGGGCCCCGGGAATGTGATTGGCGAACCTGACCTGCGCGGGGCGATCGCGCCCGGCATCGGTGCGCGACGGAACGCTCGCGGCCGTGACGAACGTTCCGACGCAGAGGGCGAGCATGAGTGATCGATGCATGGGGCTTCTCCCGGGTGTGGCGGATCCAGTTGATCCACCTGCCGAAGAGACGACCTCCAGGGCTCGACCCGCCACACGTACTACTGGAACCGGAAAGGGAAACGTGCCAGCAAAGCGACGTGACAGGACGCGCCTTGGCGGAACGCGCAAACCGCGAACGGATCCCCATGCCGCGGTCAATCGTGAACTCTCGGCGCGGCACGCGCGACTGGCGCGCCTGATCGAGATCGTGCATCCGGTCGAACGCGTGGTTCCCGATGTGCGGCCGCTGTCGCACTTGGTGGTGCGCACCGTCGTCGGGCAGCTGGTCTCGACCGCCGCGGCGCGCAGCATCATGAACACACTGCTCGCGGCGCACGGGGATATCGACGGGATCATCGCCTGGGCAATGCGCACGCCCGCCGATGACCTGCCGACGCACTCGCTCTCTCGCGCCAAGCGCAAGGCGATCGCGCATTGGGGATTCTACCTGGCCGAACACGGCGACCCGCGGGAGCGCTGGCAGGCGCTCACAGCCGACGAACTGCTTGCTGAGATCATGGCGCTGCGCGGCCTGGGCCGGTGGAGTGCACACATGATTGCCATTTTCGGGTTTGGACATCCGCACATCTGGCCGGAAGGCGATGCGGGCGTGATGCGCGCGGCGCGTGTCGTCTTCAAGGGGATGCGTCAGCCGACGGTGCGACGCCTGATCGAGGGACACGAGAGCCACGTTGCGATGTGCTGCTGGGCCCTGCTGGACAAGGGCCGGATCAAGGAATTCTGAGCGGCTACTTCTCGCGGTATCCGTTGGCGGCGGCGGCGACATTGGCGATAACGAGCACCACGACGATGCAGGCCAGGAAGCCGATGATGTAGGCGTATTCGGGAAGATGGTGATCCATGGCGGCCGGTCCTTCTGGAGTTGAGCGTGTTGCAGCGGGGGCAGCGCTTCGCTGCCCCCTTCCTGCAAGATCTACTTTCCCTGCGCCACCGTCAACGCCGCGATGTGCACGCTGAGACCGTGGTTGATCCGGAAACCCACGGTGCCGTCGGTGTTCAGTTCGGACCGTGGGCGTCCAGCCACGACGACGCCGTTGACGGAGAAGAGGACAGAGTCCTTCCGGGCCTGCACCACCAGCACGTTCTCGACGCTGCCCTTGTCGCCCGCGGCGACCTTCTTGATTGCCGGCGACGCCTTCCAGTCGCTGACGATGGCGGTCGCCGTCCCGTTCCGGCGCTTGATCAGGAAGCGCCCGTCGTTGGCGATGACGAAGTAGAGGTACTGCTGGTTCGCCGCCGTGAGGTCCTTCCCACCCACGAAGATGCCGTATCCCTCGGGGTATTCGCCCGGCGGACCGAAGAGAAAGGCATCGAGGGTGACGGTGTAATTGCCGGTGGCGGTGCTTTCCGGACGGTAAAAGATGGCATGCACCGATCCGGTCGTGACGTGCCAGCCTCGACTCATCGGCTGGAAGGTCACCTTGGTCATGTCCGCCCTCGGGTCATCGGGGCGAACCATCCAGCCCGCCGGCATTACCGGCTTGGCGGTGGCGGCAGCTTGTTGCGCCGTCAGGGCGACGGGCAGGGCAGCGAGAACAGCGACTAACAAGGCAGGGCGCATCGGATTCTCCTGAAGGTGAGGGGGTACCGTAAATTTACTGTCGCCGAGGCTCTGGAGCGGGGCCGCGAGCGGCCGAGACTATTGGGGAGGTCCGAACCCCCGGGTGCTGTTCGAGGTTCAACTGCCAATTCGCCCCGGCTCCCGCTGCTCAACCTGGAAGGCCAACCGGATGATCCGTCGCATCGCCCTCGTCGCGCTGGCCCTGGCGGCCGCCTGCTCGGCCGACACCATCGTGGTTCCGGTTTCAGAGACGCTTGCCCTCGCCGTCGATTCGATCGGCCTGCGGGCCGGCGATTCGGTCGTGCCGACCATCACCGTGACGGTGAACGGTGTCGCCCGTCCGACCACCGCGCGTGAAATCCGCATCACTTCCTCCGACACCAGCGTGATCACGGTCACCACTGGTGGCGCGCTCGTCGCCGTGGGCGACGGCACGGCCGACGTCACCGTCATGTGGAACGCGAAGTCGAGTGTAAGCGTCACCCGCACCGTGGCGGTGACGTCCGAGAACCTGACGGCGGTCAGCCTGGTCGCGCCGATCAGCATGGTCCCCGGCGATACCGCGAGCTACATCGTCACCGGAACGATCCGCGGCGGTCGCGTTCTCGCTGCACCGACGAGCGTGATGGTCACCAGCCGCAACGACGCGGTGGCGACTGCGTCGGGCGACCAGCTGATCGCCGTTGCACCAGGTGCGACGTGGATCGTCGTGCGGGCATCTACCGGGGTGTCGGACTCTTCGTACGTGCGCATCGCGGCCGGCGCCGTCGCGCGGCTCGCACTGGCGCCGCGGGTGGGCACGCTCACGGTGGGCGAATCGCTGAGCACGACGGTGACCATGAACGATCGGCGAGGTAACGTGATCAGCAACCGTTTGCCGACGTACACTTCATCCGCACCCGGCGTCGCGACTGTTGTCGGCGGTGTCGTCACGGCCCGGGGCGCGGGCAGCGCGCTGGTGATTGCGACGATGGATGGCGCTGCCGATACGCTGACGCTCGCGGTCAACGCGATCGTGGTTGCGCCGACGCTGGCGCGCCTGGCCGTCTCGCCGCCATCGCTCGCGATGCAGCCGGGCGACACGTCGCGGATTACTGTCACAGCCTTTGACACGCAGGGTAGTACGATGGTGCTGCCGCTGCTGACGTGGACGTCGGCCACCAACGGGATCACGGTTTCGGGCACGGGTCTGGTGCAGGCGAGTGGCGCCATCGTCTCGTCGTTCACCAACGGCGTAGTGCGGGTAAGCAGCGGAGGCGTGTCGGCCCAGGTGAGCGTCAGCGTGACCATTGCAGTAGTGACACCGCCCCCGCCGCCACCACCACCTGCCGACAACGGTTACGTGCAGATCCGCTGGGTCGGCGGCGTGCCGGTGGCATCGGTCGCCGCGGCATTCGAGGCAGCGCGCGCGCGCATCAACAGCCTCTTCCGCAGCTTCAGCGGCGTCACGTCGCTCAACCCGGCCATTCCGGCTGGGTATTGCATGGAAGGCGCACCGGCCCTGAACGAGAACGTCAACGGAATCGTGATCTTCGCGCAGGTCACCACGATCGACGGTGTGGGACAGATCCTCGGTTCCGCCGGTCCGTGCCTGATCCGCGGCGGCACCTTGCTGCCGATCGTCGCGACCATGCAGTTCGACAGCGCCGACATGAATTCGATGGTCGCCAACGGCAAGCTCAACGGCGTGGTGTTGCACGAGATGATGCACACGCTCGGCTTCGGAACCATCTGGGGTCCGGGGCTTCAGAACGAAGTCGCGTCGCCGAGCGGACCCGATCCGCGCTACCTCGGCAGCAATGGAGATGCAGCCTACGCCGCACTGGGCGCGGCCGATGCCGGCAGCGGCGCGCCGGTCGAGAACACCGGATTGTCCGGGACGCGCGGCGCGCACTGGCGTGAATCGATCTTCCGGACTGAACTGATGACCGGGTGGGCCGATGGCGCGATGGCGATGAGCCGCGTGACAGTGGGTGCGCTGAAGGATTTCGGATACGATGTCGATCTCAGCCGCGCCGACGCCTACACACTCCCCTCGTCGCTGGGCGCCTCGCTCCGCTCGCCGGCGCAGGCGATAGCGGAGCAGACGAAAGCACCGATCGGCGTCGTCGGCGGCGACGGGCGCATCACGCCCTACGGAAATCGGTGAATCGATCGACTGCACGTGGCGAGGAGGATTCAGCCTGCGGCCGGGGCTGGCCGTATATTCTGAGACTGAACCTCCCAGTTCCTCTCACGGGCACGGTACATGGCCGACAAGTTGGTCGATGATCTCAAGCGCGCCCTGGGTGACGCGTATACGATCGAGCGTGAGCTGACCGGAGGCGGCATGAGCCGCGTCTTCGTCGCGAAGGAGCACGCGCTGGGTCGCGAGGTCGTGATCAAGGTCCTGCCACCCGACCTGGCTGCCGGGGTGAATCGCGATCGTTTCCGGCGCGAAGTGCAGTTGGCGGCCCGGCTCTCACATCCGTACATCGTCCCGTTGCTGCACGCCGGCGAGCATGGTGAACTACTCTGGTTCACGATGCCTTACATCGCCGGCGAATCACTGCGCACGCGACTGCAGCGCAATGGGCCGCTCAAGCTGCCCGAGGTGGTCAAGCTCCTGCGCGACGTCGTGGAAGCGCTCGCCTACGCGCATTCGCGTGGCGTGATCCATCGCGACATCAAGCCCGGCAATATTCTCTCCGATGGACACCATGCACTGGTCACCGATTTCGGCGTAGCCAAGGCGCTCAATGCGGCGCTGCCGATGGGCGGTCCCGGCCATACCACGTCGGGAATGGCGATCGGAACGCCGGCGTACATGGCGCCGGAGCAGCTCGCCGCCGATCCTGATGCCGATCATCGCGTCGACATCTACGCCGTCGGCCTGCTTGCCTACGAACTGCTCAGCGGTGCGAGTCCGTTCGCCGCGCCCTCACCGACGGCGACGATGACCGCGCAGCTGACGCGCATCCCCGAGCCGCTGCATCAACTGCGCGCCGATGTGCCCGCCGCGTTCTCCGAGCTGGTGCAGCATTGCCTGGCCAAGGCGCCCGATGACCGTCCGCCCGACGCGCAGGCTGTGCTGCTCGAGCTCGACCGCATCTCGGGGGCCATGGCGGCGCACGCTCATCGCTCCACCAACGGTGACATGGCGCCGTCGACGCACGCATCACCGCTGCCGCTGGTGCCTGTCTCTGATACACATCT
>JBEPVV010000102.1:0-6512 GCA_041690795.1 Gemmatimonadota bacterium
GCGCCACAGCGAGATCTCGATGCGCGCCGCACTGGGCGCCGGTCGCGGCCGTCTCGTGCGCCAGTTGCTCACTGAAAGCATTCTCCTCGCGATCCTCGGCGGCGCGCTCGGCCTCGGGGTCGCGGCGCTCGGCGTGCACGCCTTGATCGCGCTCGCGCCGGCGGAGTTGCCGAGAGTCGGTGCCATTCATCTTGATGCCGCTGCGCTCTGGTTCACCATTCTACTCACCAGCGTAATCGGCGTCGTGGTGGGGATCGTGCCGGCGATGCAAGGCACCCGCCCTGACTTGCACAGTGATATCCGGTCGGGAGCGCGCGCAGTCGGCACGGCGCATCCGTCGGTCCGGCGCGCGCTGGTGGTCGCCCAGATCGCGCTGGCGCTGGTAGTGCTCGTGGGAGCGGGCTTGATGCTGCGCAGCATCGAGAAGCTATTCGTTGCCGCTCCTGGGTTTGACGCTTCGCACCTGTTGACGATGCAGGTCGAAGCCGCTGGCCCGCGATACGACTCGACATCGGTGCTTTACCAGTTTTTCAATCAGTCACTCGATGCCGTGCGTCAGGTCCCGGGCGTCACCGGCGCAGCCTTCAGCAATCAGTTGCCGCTCAGCGGTGACTTTGAAGGCTACAGTGTCGAATTCGAGGGCTTGCCGAAGTCTGGGCCCAACGATTTCTCCAGCGCCATGCGATACACGGTCACGCCAGGCTGGTTCGCGGCGATGAAGATCCCGCTCCGCCGCGGCCGGCTGCTCGACGCGCAGGATCGCCCCGGCACTACCCAGTCAGTCGTGATCAGCGAGTCGTTCGCGCGACAGCGCTTCGCGGGAAAGGATCCGCTCGGCCAGCGCCTGCGGGAGGGACCCAATGCGGGCACGGCCGATCGGCCGTGGGGCATCGTTGTTGGCGTTGTCGGCGACGTGAAGCAGGCCTCGCTGACGCTCGGCGCTGAAGACGCCTTCTATGTCCCGATGGGTCAGTGGAACTGGGTCGACAACGCACAGTCGCTGGTGGTGCGCACCCGTGGCGATCCGCTCGCGGTGCTACCGGCCGTGGAGCGCGCGATCTGGTCGGTCGATCGCAACCAGCCGATCAGCCGTGTCGCGACGATGTCGCAGGTGCTCGTGCGCTCGGAAAGCCAGCGGCGATTCGTCCTCATCGTATTCGGCGCGTTCGGTCTGGTGGCGCTCGCGCTCGCGGCCATCGGCATCTTCGGATTGATCTCGGGCGGCGTCACCGAGCGGTCGAATGAAATCGGCGTGCGCGCGGCACTCGGCGCCACGCGCGGCGATATCGTGACGCTCATTCTCCGTGATGGAATGACGCTGGCAGTGGCCGGAATCGCAATCGGCCTGATCAGCGGCGTAGCGGTCAGCGGGTTGCTACGGACACTGCTCTTCGGAGTTTCGCAGAGCGACGTCGTGACCTACGTCGCGGCAGCATCGGCGGTCCTGCTCGTCGCGTTCGTTGCGTCGGCGCTCCCGGCCTGGCGCGCGTCGCGCATCGATCCGGCGGCAACGCTGCGCTCCTGACCGCTCAGTCGCCAGGCTCCTGGTAGATCCCCAACACGTTGCCGGCGGGATCGCGGAACTGGGCGGTGATTTCAGGAGCATCGGCGCCAATCGGCTGTACGATCGTGCCGCCGGCCGCTTCGATTTTCTTACAGGTCCCCTCGGCGCTGTCCACCATGATGTAGACCAGCAGGCCGGCCGGCGCAGGTTGGCGGCGCGTTGTCCAGGTGCCGCTCACCTCGTTGACCGCGTCGTCGAACGCCACGCTGCCGTTGCTGCGAGTCCGGGTCTTCCAGCCGAAGACCGCGGTGTAGAAGGTTACTGAACGGGCGACATCGTCCGTCGGAATCTCGATATAGCAGATCTTGCCGTTGCGAAAAGTGGGTGACATCGGTTCCTCCATCGAATTGGTGTGGCGCGGTCCTACCGGTCGGCGCGCATCGAAACTGCCAGGTTCTGCAGCGCGTCCTCGAATCGCATCGCCCACGCGCTGGACGTGCCGCGGAATCTCACGCCGTCGCCCGCGATGCGGAACGCTCCGCTGTGATGCTCCATGAACGCGCGCCCGTATTCGGCCAGCTGGTCGCGGTTCCATTCGAGGGCATGGTTGGGAGGCTTCTCGAACTCGATCAGGTGCGCAACCAGCGCAAAGCGCTCCTTCCAGTAGTCCCACGTGGCGCGAAGCGCATCGAGACGGGCGAGTTGCTGCCAGCTGTCGCGGTCAGTGCGGTATTCACGACTTCCTGCCAGCGCTACCCCGGGCAGGTCGCGCGCGTCGATGAATCCTCCGGTCGCAAGTTCTTCCAGCGAACGTCGAGCCGACACCGCGGCATAGCCAGTCGCACGGGTGATCGCCGGGACACCGACCCACGAACTCTGGCCCAGCAGGAAGGTGAGCAGGTCCGCCTTCGCACTGACACCCAGCGCCATCCGCAGGCGAAACCAGAGTGCCGCCGGCTCGCCAAATGCCTGGGCCGTTGGCCGCGGCAGACGTCCGTCGCCGAGCGAGCGCTTCGACACTGCCTCAATCTGGAGCGAGCGCCAGCGCGCGTCGTTGCCTTCGATCATCGCGAACTGCGCCAGCGACGCGAGGCGATGGCGAATGGTGATGGGGAAGTCGCGCACCAGCGTGCGCAGGCGCGGCACGCTGAGCACCCGCGCGTTGAGGATCACCCAGTCATGCAGCACTTCGCCGAAACGTGGCTCGCGCTCGACCAGCGCCAGCGAGCCGAGGACAAGCGCTTCGGGATCGATGATCGTGTGCGCTGGAACGGCGTCTGGCGGGCCGCCACTGCTGATGGCGGACCACTGGCGCCAGGCCGCGTCGGTGGCAGCGGCGATGACTGGTTCGAACATCATGCTGCCCCGTGACTACGGCCCGGTCGGCAGTTCGGCGCCGCGCCGACACTCCGCTTCGCCCGCCGGCGCGGCCTTCGCGCAGGCCTTCGCGCGCGCGTCCATGTCGCCGGAGTTGAGCACTGCGATCTCTTCGCCCGCCGCCGCGAAGCAGGCCATCCGGTTCTGGCCCAGAGGTACGTCCTTGCAGAAGGCGATCCCTTCGTCTGGTCGCGACGTCACGTCGATGTAATTCTTTACCACGCCGACGAAGCAGAAGGGCTGGTAGCCGGGATCGCCGTGCGAACAGGCGCGGACGGCCTTCTCGTTGTCCTGCACCCACATCCCGCTCGCGTTGGTGCCGAGACTCACGTAACACTGTGAGCGCCCGATCGGCGGTGCCTTGTCGCATTCGGCGGTCGCGCGTGCAAAGTCGCTGTGTACACGATTGAGGATCAGCCCGCCCTGCAATTGATAGCAGGAGAATTGATAGGTGGTGTCGACGGCTGAGCAGGGGTAGAGCGCGTCGGTCGAGTCGCGCATCCGGAACGTGATGGTACTGGGATCGGGCGTGTGGTTGTGGCCCATCCCCTTCATCCCGGCCATGCCCTTCATCGATGTATCGGCGCTGGCCGCAAGCGCGTGCGCCGAGGTGTGATGACCGCCCGGCATCGACGCGACGGCGTTCTCCATGAAGACGCCGCCGTAGCACGAGTAGCGATCCCACGTGCTGTGGAGCCAGTCGCAGCCCTTGAGGGCGTGCGGCAGCTCCCAGTTCCACGCCATCTCGAAGCCGTGGCCGAGACCATGGACGCACTGGAAGCGGAGCCAGCGGTCGGCGGGCTTTGACGCGATCTCGTTGCAGAGTTGGACCGAGCGTGCGGAGTCGACGACGCCGCCCTCGGTGAGGTACGCCTGAATGACGCCATGATAGCAGCCCGATTGGAAGAGTCCGGTGCAGCTGCGGAAGATCGTACTCACGTCGGCGCCAGCGTGCCACGCACGAATTCCGATCACGTGCGTGTAGCCGTGACCGTCGCGCGCGATCTCGGGGTGTTCGGCGGCCAGCGCGGCCAGCGCACCGAGCGCCACGTGGACCCGGTCGCTGCGCGCCAGCCGAACGAAGAAGTCTTCATAGCAGGTCTGCTTCCCTTCGGCGTTCCTGCCGAGGCACTCGCGGCTGGCCAGATGCGCGAGGCCGACCGTATCTCCATGGGCTGCCATCGCGTCGACTTCCGCGACTGTCGCGGCCTGCGGCTTGGCGCACGCGGTCCAGCCCAGCATCAGCAGCGTCGCAAGCGAGGCGGTCAGCGCGTGGCGGATACGGGTCATGCGGCTACTCCTTGCGGGTCCAGCGAGTCGCATCACGGGTCTCTACCTTGGTCATCATGGCGTCGAACGCCTGCTGCAGATCGATCCCCTCACGATTGGCCATGCAGATCAGCACGAAGAGGATGTCAGCCATCTCCATGGCCATGTCGCCGGGCGCTTCATCACGCTTCTTGGATTTCTGCCCGAAGCGGTGGTTGATCTCGCGCGCGAGTTCGCCCACTTCCTCGCTCAGGCGCGCCATGTTCGTCAGCGGGTCGAAATATCCCTCTTCGAACTGGGCGATCCACGCGTCGACACGACGCTGCGAATCGGTCAGGGACACGGAGCACGCCCATTGATCATGTCGCAATCTATTTCCCCCCAAGGCCGCTCGCCTCCTTTCGCCTTTCGCCTTTCGCCCCTCGCCTCTCGCCTATATTCAACCATGCGTTCCCGCGAGCGGATTCTCGGCAATCTCGAGCAGGTCTATCGTGAGTCTTTCGATCGCGCTCGGACCGGCGGCGATCCGTCCCGGATGATCGACCTCGACAACGCCTATATGCGCGACCAGTTGATGCTCGAAATTCTTCTCGACATCCGCGATCTCTTCGCCGTCAGCCCCGCCGCGCCTGCCGATTCCGGCAAGAGCGCCTTCCAGCAACTGCAGGCACTGCGGCGACTGACCGGCAAGTAATCCCGGCATTTCATCCAGGAACAAGCGCCCCGATCCGGACGTCGTCGCGCCAGTCAGTCTCGTCGGTCGCGTTGCGGCAATCCTGACCAAGCCCTAGCCACCTCTTCTCGGATCTTGCTGCTGCGGCCATTTTACCTCAATGGCCACTCGCACCCAGTCCCGCGCGCGTTCCGCGATCCGGCTCGAAAAGCCTGATCTGCTCGAGCTCTACCGGCTGATGCTGCTCTCACGCCGCCTCGACGACAAGGAAATCCAGCTCAAGCGCCAGCAGAAAATCTTCTTCCAGATATCGAGCGCCGGGCACGAAGCCGTCACCGCGGCCGCCTCGAAAGTCTTCCGCGCCGGCCACGACTGGTTCTACCTCTACTATCGCGATCGCGCCCTCTGCCTCGGCCTCGGCATGACCGCCACCGACCAATTGCTCTCGGCGGTCGCCGCGGCCGATGATCCCAATTCCGGCGGCCGGCAGATGCCGTCGCACTGGGGTCACAAGGACCTGAACATCGTCAACACGTCGAGCCCGACCGGCACCCAGTTCCTGCAGGCAGTCGGTGCTGCGGAGACCTGGCTGCGTGCGACCGCTGATGAGCGCACGCGCGACCTATCGCCCGGCGATGAAGTCGTGCTCTGCACCGCCGGGGACGGTACCACCAGTGAGGGCGAGTTCTGGGAGGCGTTGAACACGGCGTGCAACCTCAAGCTCCCCGTGGTCTTCCTGATCGAGGACAACGGCTACGCCATTTCGGTGCCGGTGGAGGTCAACACCGCCGGCGGATCGATCTCGAAGCTGGTGCAATCGTTTCCCAACATCCTGGTCCAGGAGGTCGACGGCTGCGATCCACTCGCCTCATACGAAGTGTTGCTCAAGGCGCACGACTACGCTCGGCAACGGAAGGGACCCGCGCTGGTACACGCCAAGGTCATCCGCCCCTACTCGCATTCGCTCTCCGACGACGAAGTGCACTATCGGCCACCAGCCGAACGAGATGCGGATGCGGCGCGCGATCCGCTCCGCACCTTCCCGGCGAAGCTCCTGGAGCAGGGTGTCGCGACCGAGGCCGAGCTGGAGTTGATCTCCCGCCACGTCGACGAGGAGATCGACGTCGCCACTGGCATCGCGCTCGCGTCGCCGCAGCCGACGGCCGACTCGATATATCGCTACGTCTACTCGCCTGACGTCGACCCGACAGCCGAGCAGTTCGACACCGAGGACGATCCACAGTTTAGCGGCGAGCCGACCACGATGGTCGATCTCCTCAACTCCTGCATTCGCGACGAGATGACGCGCGACGCGCGCATCCTGCTCTTCGGGCAGGACGTCGCCGACGCCTCGCGCGAGGCGAACCTGGCCGGCGTCAAAGGGAAGGGTGGCGTCTTCAAGGTCACCTGGGGCCTGCAGAAGCAGTTCGGCAGCGTGCGCGTCTACAACTCGCCACTGGCGGAAGCGAATATCGTCGGACGCGGCATCGGCCTCGCGACGCGCGGAATGAAACCGCTGGTCGAGATCCAGTTCTTCGACTACATCTGGCCGGCGTACATGCAAATCCGCGACGAACTCGCGCTGATGCGCTGGCGCTCCAACAACGCCAACGCCGCCCCGGTGGTCATCCGGGTGACCTACGGCGGATACCTCAAGGGCGGCGCGGTGTATCACTCGCAGACCGGAGC
>JBEPVV010000103.1:0-6506 GCA_041690795.1 Gemmatimonadota bacterium
GGGTACGGTGGCGCAGGACAGCGGGGCGATGTTGCGTGACGGAATGAAGAGCATCGCCCAGCTCGGGGTCTGCGCCGAGGCGGCGTGGCCGTATCAGGCTCGCCGCCTTGCCGTGCGTCCGCTCGTGACGTGCTATCGCGCGGCCTTGAAGCATCAGGTGATCACGTACCAGCGATTGCTGCAGACGTTGACGCAGATGAAGGGATGTCTCGCATCCGGATACCCATTCGTTCACGGGTTCACCGTCTATCAGAGCTTCCAGACATCCGAAGTGGCGAACAGCGGCGTGGTGCCGCTGCCGGCACCGGATGAATCGGTCCTGGGCGGACATGCGGTGATCGTGGTCGGGTACGACGATCCTGCGCAGCGTTTCATCGCCATGAATTCGTGGGGCACGGGCTGGGGCACGAACGGATTCTTCACCATTCCGTACGCGTACCTGTGCGACGCAGGCCTGGCGGCCGACTTCTGGACGTTGCGCGTGGTCGAGGTCTGAGCCGATGATCCGGCCCGGCGGAACAAGCACGCCGGTCGCTGCGACCACGGCACGCAATGTCCTGATCGTCCTGACGTTCGTCAACCTCTTCAACTACATCGATCGCTTCGTCGTCCCCGGGCTGGCGGTGAGCCTGGGCAACTCGACGCTCCATCTCGACCGGGCCCAGATCGGACTGCTCGGGACCGGCTTCATTCTGGTCTATGCGCTCGCGTCGCCGTGGTTCGGCCAGCTTGGCGATACCGGCCACCGCCCGCGCCTGATCGCATTGGGCGTCGGCATCTGGAGTCTCGCCACCGTGCTGGGCGGATTCGCCCTGGGCTTCGTCTCACTCTTCATCGCCCGCGCGACGCTGGGCATCGGCGAGGCCGCGTACGGGTCGATCGCGCCGAGCCTGCTGGCGGACGCGTTTCCGCGGCGCCTTCGCGGGCGGGTCTTCTCGATCTTCTACGCCGCGATCCCGATAGGTTCGGCACTTGGCTACGTCATTGCCGGCGTCATGGCAGAGCACTTCAGCTGGCGCTCAGCCTTCTTCGTGGCCGGCGCGCCCGGACTCCTGCTCGCCCTGCTGTTGCTCAAGCTGCCCGAGATTCCACGCGGCGCGCAGGACGCCGACGACGAGGCACTTCCTGCCCACCGTCCACCATTGCACGGGAAGCGGTGGGGCACGTACCGCGACCTGCTGTCGAACCGCCCGTACCTGGTCACCGTGCTCGGCTACGCGGCCTATACGTTCGCCCTCGGCGCGCTGGCGTTCTGGTTTCCCGATTTCCTGGTGAGCTACCACCGGATGCCGCAGGTTCGCGCCGATTACCTCGTCGGAATCATCGCCGTGGGAACCGGCTTCGTCGGGACGTTTGCCGGTGGGTGGATCGGCGACTACGTCCTGCGGTTCACCCGTCACGGGTATTTGCTGGTATCGGGGATCGCGACGATCATTGCCGTGCCGTTCATCGTCATGGCCCTGACGGCCGACCAGCCACGGTTCTTCCTCGCGGGTCTCGTGGTGGCCGAGCTGATGATGTTTGCCTCCACTGGACCGATCAATTCCGCCATCGTCAACTATGTGGCTCCCACGCAGCGTGCCTCCGCGATGGCGTTCAGCATCCTGATCATCCACGTGCTTGGCGACGCGCCATCGCCCGCGATTGTCGGACTGATGTCGCGCGCGGCAATCACTGGCGGCCAGCCGAGCGGAGCTGCGCTGCAGCACGCGATGATGATCCTGCCGGTCGCGACGCTCCTCGGCGGAGTCATCTGGTTGGCCGGAGCGTTGCGGCTGCAGCAGCACGCCCGAGTCATCTGCTGAACAGTACGTTGCGGTCGCTGGTGCAGCTGGTCGTGCGGATCTTTTTCCGGCGGGTCGGTGCCGTGGGCGCTGCGAACGTACCCCCCACCGGACCGTTGCTGATCGCGGTCAACCATCCCAATGCCCTGATCGATCCGTTGGTGCTGCTTGCGCTGACCCCGCGGCGCGTGGTCTTCCTTGCAAAGGAACCGCTCTTCAGGATGCCGGTCATCGGCTGGCTGGCGCGGGCGGCCGGGTCGATCCCGGTGTACCGCCGCCAGGACGGCGCCGACGCCGCGCTCAATCGCCGGACCTTCGATCTGGTGGGCACGGTACTGGCGCGGGGCGGTGCGATCGCGGTGTTTCCCGAAGGGACTTCGCACAGCGACCCGCGCCAGCGCGCGTTCAAGACCGGCACAGCGAGGATGGCGCTGAGCGCCGCCAGCGGCGGTCCACGCGCAAGCTGCGTCATCGTGCCGTGCGGCATCTACTACACCGCGAAGGTGACCTTTCGCAGTTCAGCGCTGCTCGTGTTCGGGGCGCCGCTCGCCGTCCTTTCGTGCGCCCTCGACGACGCGGGCGAACCGGATGCGGAGAGCGTCCATGCCCTCAACCATCGCATCGAGGACGCGCTGCGTGCCGTCACGCTTCAGGCCGATGAACACGAAGCGATTCGCCTGGTGACGCGAGCCGAACGGATCTTTTCATCGGTGACCGAAACGATGGCCCCGGACCGCGACCTCGCCCGCCAGTTCGAGCTGCGACAGCGACTGCTCGCCGGCTATACGCACGCGCGCGAGCGGGCGCCTGCCCGGCTCGCAATGATCGAACGGATGATCATGGAGTGCGACAGCGCGCTCACTGCCGCTGGACTCGCGCCGGAAAGCATCGTCACGGCGACCCTGCCGGCGGCGCGCGTGCTCTGGAACGCCTTGGCGGCGGCCGTGCTCCTGCTGCTGCTTGCGCCATTCGCGCTATCGGGAATGATCGCCGGCTGGCCGGCGTACCGGCTGATCGACCCGCTGGTACATCGGTTGGTGGCGCCAGAACGCGACCTGATCGCGACGGCGAAAGTGCTGGTGGGCGCGGCAGTCTTCACGGTGGAATGGCTGGCAGTCGGGGTGCTTGCGTGGTTGCGTTGGGGCGCGGTCGCAGGGGGTGCAGCGCTGGTCGCGCTTCCGATCTGCGGCTATGCGGCGCTGATCTTTTCGGAGCGGGCCGATCGCCTCGCGGGTGCGGCGCGTGGACTGTCGCTCAAGCTGTTGCGGCCCGCTGCGTTCCGTAGTCTCGAAACGCAGCGGCGTCGTATCCGGCAGGAAATTCTCGAACTGGCTGCGCTCGTCGAACCGACGTGAGCACCGCCGGTTCGGCTACGGCGTCACCTTCTGGTCGTATCCCTGATGAATGCGCTCTGGATGCTCAATCAGGTTTTCGACGAAGAACTCCATCATCCGCTGGCCATTGATCCCCGAATGGCCGACGTCGGGCTGCAGCTGCACCTCGAAACTCTTGCCGGCGCCCTGCAGCGCCTTGATCAGCTGCATCATGTTGGTGTTGTGCACGTTGTTGTCGATGGTCCCGTAGTCAAGCATGAGGCGTCCGGTGAGGTTGCCGACGTAGGTCATCGCCGAACCCTGGTCGTAGCCTTCCTTGTTCTCCTGCGGGATCCACATGTAGCGCTCGGTGTAGATCGTGTCATAGTTGCGCCAGTCGGTCGGCGGCGATGACGATGACGCGACGGTGAACACATCGGGGTGGCGCAGGATCTCCATGACAGCGGTGTACCCGCCATACGAGGTGCCATAGATGCCGACGCGCTGCCGGTCGACGTAGGGGCGGTTCCAGAGCGCCTTGATCCCTTCGGCCATGTCGTCCATCTCGGTCTGGCCGAGCTTGAGGTAGATGGCGTCGAGTGTGCGCTTGCCCATTCCGGGCATGGCGCGCGACGAAAGCGCGACCGTCAGGAAGCCGTATTCGGTTGTGGGATCGCCGGAGCTGAAGGTCTCGGAAACGCCCGTCCCCGCCGCCGGACCGCCATACTCGGACGTGATGACCGGGTACTTCCTGCCCGGGTCGAAATTGATCGGAAACCAGATTTCGCCGTAGAGCTGAGTCTTCCCGTCGGCCGCAAGATAGGAATAGACCTCGGCCTTCCGCACGCCACGCTGCTCCATGACGCCGACGTCACTCTTCGCCAGGTCGGCCAGAGTCTTTCCCGTCGCGACGTTCACGAGCGTGGAGAACGGCGCCTTGTCGTGCGTCTGCGCGACGTCGATGAAGTACTTCCCGTCGGGCGCGATGCTGACCTGGTGATTGAACGCCGGATCGGTGAGCCGTCGATCGCCCTTGCCGTCCAGCGACACCTTGTGCAGCTGCACCTTCATGAAGTTGTCGCCGTCGCGCGCCGTGTACCACAGGGTGCGCGTCTTCTCGTCGATCCGGCTGATCCCGGCGACCTCGAACTGGTTATTGGTGATCGTCGAGAGCAACTGACCGCCAAGATTGTACAGGTAGTAGTTCTTGTAGCCGTTCCGCTCCGACTCCCAGATGAACCGGGTACTGTCCGCGAGGTAGCGCATCGGCGGGTGGTTCTCCACCCAGCCTGTCGGCCACTCTTCGTGGATGATCGCGTGGCACTGCCCGCTCTCCGGCGCGCAGGCGGCGAGCTCGAGCACGTTCTGCCGGCGGTTGGTACGGTGGATCAGCAGTTGCTTGCCGTCCGGCGACCACGAGACATCGTAGACGTAGTAGCCGACCACGTCGTTGGTGAACGGCTTGCCATCGCGCACGTCGATGCGCGTGCTGCGCTTCGCCGCCACGTCGTACACGAAGAGATCGACAACGGGATTCGGCACCCCGGGCTTGGGGTACGCTTCGACGTCGAGTTTCGTCTGCACCTTTGTTTCGTCGGTGGTGATGTAGAAGTCCGGCACCTTGCTCTCGTCGAACCGGAAGTATGCCAGGGCCGTGCTGGCCGGGTTCCACCACATCGCCGTCGTCTGTGCCAGCTCCTCGCCGTAGACCCACGACGCCGTGCCGTACTTGACGCGATCCTTTTCACTGCCATCGGCGGTGACGGCCGATTCGGCGCCGCCGCCGGCACTGCAGACGTAGACGTTCCGGTCGCGGTAATTCGCGAGCAGCTTGCCGTCGGGCGATGCCATCACCGGTCGCTGGCGACCGCGTTCGGGTGGCGGGACCGTCTCGCCGCGGCAATCCTTGCCGGCGGCGCCGACGGCCCCAGCCCCGCGACCGCGTCCGCCAGGCACTTCAGGGGCCGGTGCAGCATCGGCGCTCGACGCCGCGGCCGCGCTCGACTTGTGAGTCGCCAGGTCATAGTGCCAACGCTTCCCGTTCCACGAATAGTCCACGCTCTTGCCGTCCGCGGACCAGGCAACCGGCAGGGTCGAGCCGGCAGGCGCTGGTGCGGCGCAGGCGCCGCCGCCGCGGCCGCCGCGGCCACCGAAACCGAATCCACCCATGGAGACTGCGCCCGAAATCATCGTGCCCTGATACTGACAGAGCGACTTCTGGTACTGGTCGTACCCGGGCATGGCCTTGAGGCGGTCCTGCGCGTGCGCAACCGAAGTCGTCGCGACCGCCAGAACTGCGGCAAGCACCGCTGGACGGCTCATCATCGTCCCGCGTCTCCACTCTTCATGTGTTTCGCGTCCTTGATGGCCTGGGTGAGCGTGTCGTACGACGTTGGATCGACTTCATTGAAGGGATTCATGATCGCCGAGATCCTGCCGTTGGGCGCCACGACAAAGAGCACGCGGTTCTCGTAGCGACCATTCCGGGCCATGGTGCCGTACGCGGCGCCCGCCTGCTTGTTGGCGTCGCTCAACATCGTAAACTGGAAGCCGGAGTCGGCTGCCCAGGACGCGATGTCCTTGACCGAGTCGGTGCTGACTGCGAGCAACGTCACGCCTTTGCCGTTGTTGAAGATCTGCTTGTAGGCATCGCGATAGTGCCGCATCTGGATCGTGCAACCCGAACTGCGCTGCCGCGGGTAGAACGCGATCACCACCGTCTGTCCGCGCAGTCCCGACAGCTTGATTGGCTTGTGGGAAATGCCGTGTCGCGTTCCGGCGGCGAGCGTGAAGTCAGGAGCCATGTCGCCGACCTTCGGCATCGGCGCCATCGGCGTGGTGGTTTGCTGCGCCCCAAGCCCGAAGGGAATCAGGACGGCGGCACTCAACACATGAAACAGGACTCGCATGGATTTACCTCGAGGTTGTTGGAATGATGCGCCAGATCTTGCCATCGGCGTCGGAGGCGACGAACAGCGCGCTGCCATCCGGCGCCATGGCCACTCCGCTCACGCGGACCTGCGTTGGTGCGCCTTCTGCGAAGGTCGTCCATGTCCCCGTCGCTTTGCCATTGCGAAACGGAATGAACACGACGCGGTAGCCGGCTTGGGGCAATGGCGCCCGGTTCCATGATCCATGAAATGCCAGGAACGCGCCGCCAGCATACGCGCCACCAAAGCGGTTGCCGTTCACGAACGTCAACGACATCGGTGCCCAGTGTCCCGGGAAGGCAATCGCTGGTTGCGTCTTGCTCGCGCAGCTTCCCTGCTTCGCGCCATCGCCGCCGTACTCTGGCGCCTCCACCTTCTTCTTCGTGATCGGGTCGTAGTAGCAGTATGGCCAGCCATAGTCGGCGCCTTTCGAAAACAGGCCGAACTCTTCGGCGGGCTTCTCCGCATTGTCCTCATCC
>JBEPVV010000104.1:0-6497 GCA_041690795.1 Gemmatimonadota bacterium
CGTAGCGGCGCTGCCGGTCGTTAAGCGGCCCGATGCTCTCTTCGTCGATCAGCTGGGAGAAGCCGATGATCGAGTTGAGCGGTGTCCGCAACTCGTGACTCATTTTCGCGAGAAAGTCGGACTTGGCGCGGTTGGCCGCCTCGGCCGTCTCGCGCGCCCTGAGGATCTGCGTTTCCGCGCGTTTGCGTTCGGTGATGTCTTCGGATACGCCAACCAGAAAGGTGGCGTTTCCGGCATCATCCCTGATCGCCACCTTGCGAGTGTGAAGTGTCCGCACGGCGCCGGTCGGCGCCACGAGCACTTCTTCGGGAATGTCGCGGACAGCGTCGCCGGCCAGCACCGCACGGTCCATCGTCGCGAAGCCCTCGGCCAGTGGCTTGGGGAAGAGGTCGTAGTCGGTCCGCCCGAGCACCGCGTCTCGCGAAAGTCCGACGAGCTGCTCCGCCGTCCGGTTGAACCGGACAAACCGGAGATCGCGCGCCTCCTTGACGAAGACCATCAGCGGAAGGAGGTCGATGACGGAATCGAGAAACCGTTCGGACGCGCGCAGCGACGACTCGGCCGTTTCGCGCGCATCAAGCTCGGCCAGGATTTGTCGCAACGCGGTCAACAGCAGAATCCCGGTGAACAAGCCACCAAGCACTTCGGCCAGCACCAGGTTGCGATGCGCCCGCCCGCTGGCAATCCCGATCGCGCCTCGCTGACGCTCGCCGGTCGCGTCGAGGGCCGACAGGATTCCCTGGATACTGTCCATCGCTCCGGTCGCGTGGTTGCGGCGGAGCTGGCGAATGGCCGCATCAGTCCCTTCGCCCGAAAAAGCAGCCAGCGTTGCATGCAGCTGGGAGAGCTGGACGCCCACCAAAGAATCGAGCGCCGAGAAGCGGAGCGTGGCGTCGGGAAACGTGGACCGTGACATCTGCAGGGTGTCCATCCGGCGCTCGACGAGGCGCAGCGAGGAATCGAATGGCACGAGGTAGCTCGAGTCGCCGGTGAGCAGAAAGCCGCGCTGGCTTACCTCGAGGTTGAGCAGCGCGTTGCTGACCGCGCGAATCGCCTCGGACGCCCGGTGCAGGCTCGAGAGGCGATCGAAGGATTGACGGACCCGTCGCACGCTGACAAGTGTCGCCGCGAAGACGAGCGTGAGGATCAGCAGTGCAGTGGCGCCCGCAAGAACGACGCGGAAACGAATTGTCGACTGGACGACGATGTCGGGAATGATGCCCGGACGCCGGGGCGCGGGCGGCGTTGGAACTGACGGGGGAAGGCCAGAGGCGTAGCCCATCGCAGCGCACTCCGGTCAAATCGTTGAATGGGAGCTCGCGACACCCCTGCGAGTCGCTACAACTCTACTCAGGTCTGCGGCATAGGCCAGCCCGGACGCAACGCGCCCCGGGGAAAGCTGCCCCGGGGCGCGTCGAAGCCGACCAGCAGGTTACTCCTCGTCTTCGTCGCCCTCTTCGCCGGCGGCAACGGCCGCCGGATTGACCTCGCCATCAGCGATCGATGTCAACTTGTCGTCTGCCGCTTCCTCTTCATCCCGCGTCTGTTTCAACAGTCCGGCGATCTTGTTCTCGCCAAGCGATTCCGCGAACGCGATCGCGCACCCGTACGCTGCGATCTCGTAGTGTTCGACGCGCTGCGCGGCCGAGATGATGCCCGCATCGCGGACAGCGTCCTCACCGTCTTCCTCGCACATCTCGCTGCCTTCCTTGAGCAGCCCTTCCATCCCCTTGCACTTCTTGCCGCCGGGGCGCTTTTCGAGTGACTTGAAGATCTGCTCGAGCCGCGCAACGTGGCCCTTCGTTTCGGTAAGATGGCTCGTGAACGCCTTCTTCAGCGCCGAGGACTCGGCGGCCTTTGCCATCTTCGGCAGCGCCTTCAGGATCTGCTTCTCGGCGCTGTAGATGTCGCGCAACTCTGCGATGAGGAGGTCCTGCATCGTATCGAGTGACATGTGCCCAACCCCATGTGTGATTGACGTGAAGTCCCAATGTCCGCAGCGTGGGGCTGCGACACACTACATGACGCCCATCGCGAAACGGTCCGCACACCGATGGATGACGGCATCCTCGATTCGATTCCGGGGCGACGCCGGTGCTGGGCCGGCAGCGGCGTCCGCGGCTTTCTGGTGCGGGACTTCGTATTGCGGCTGCGCGTTGCCATTGGCCAAACCTGCTCTCCGTCACCGGTCGGGGCGGAAGATGGGTGCGTCGGCGTTGCTCCGGCCGAGGCAGAGGTCGGAGAGAATTCGCGCGGCGATGGCGCTGAAGGTGATGCCGTTGCCGCCGTATCCAAGCGCGTAATAGACGTGGGGCACGCCGGAAAGCTCACCGATGACCGGCATCCCGTCTTTCGTCTCACCGAAGGTGCCGGCCCAGCTGTACGACGTCAGCGCGTCGCAATCGGGAAGCAGGCGCCGCAGCTCGCGCTCGAGGCGCAGCGTTTGCACCGGCAGCAGCCGATCTCGCGTGAGATGATCCCGAAACGGAAGGTCGGCCCCCCCGATCATCACGCGGTCGTCGATCGCCCGCATGTAGGTGTACGGCCGCGCCGATTCCCAGACGATGCAGTCCCGCCCCAGCGCTCCCAGCTGATCGGTCGGTTCGGTCACCAGTGCGTAAGTGCTGTGCAGCCGCGTGGAATCGGGCTGCATTCCCGGTGGAATTTCATACCCCACGGCGAGCACGACATGGTCGGCCTCGATCACACCGCGGTCGGTGGCGATGTGCAATCGACCATCGACCCGATCGAGACTGAGCGCCGTGGTCCACGGCATCACTGCTGCGCCGCGGATGCTGGCCCGGTCGCGCAGCGCGCCGGCCAGTCGCAGCGGGTCGACGACCGCCGCGGACTCCGTCACCAGCGCGCCATGACTCGGCAGCTGGAAGTCCCGGTCGACATCCGGACGGGAAATCCAGCGGGCATCGAGACCGGCCTGTTGCCGCGCCTCTGCTTCGCGCTGCAGCCGTTTGCCGTCGCGACGACGCGACGCCAGATAGAGCGAGGTGCGCTGCGCAAAGCCGCAGTCGACGCCGAGACCATTCGCCAGTGCGGCGAGATCGTCAAGCGCCGCGGCAGACAGTTGATAGGCGCGCTCGGCGTCGGCTTGTCCGACCAACTCGGTCAGTGCCAGCAGTTCGGTGTCGAGTTCGTATTGAAGCAGCGCCGTGCTGACGGCGGTGCTGCCAGTGCCAGGCAGACGACGGTCGATCAGCAGCACGTCGAGGCCCTCGGCAGTCAACGCATCCGCAACCAGCGAACCGGTGATTCCGGCGCCTACAATCGCGACCTGGCAGCGCGTTCGCGTTGAGACTTCGAACGCGGGAAGTCCGTTGCGCACCAGCCACCAAGGCGCACCGGAGTGGAGCCGCGACTGGGAACCGGCCAGCTGGAGCATGCGAGCACTCGGAAGAGAATGGGTGGACCTGCCGGCGGATCAGTTCGCGGACTGCATCGTGCGCGACGCGGCGCGCATGCCACCCCGAAGCACTTCCCCGATCGAAAGACCATCACGCCACGAACCGGTAAAGACCGCGCGCCCCTCCGTGAGGCTCTCGATCCGATCTGCCGCGACAAGGCGGGCCTCGTGGCCTGCAACCGCCTGCGGCAGTGCGTCGCGCCAGACGGTTACGTCGTGGATCGCCGGCGTACCACAGGCGCCGAGCAATTGCTCCGCCTCGCGGCGCGCCAGCGCCAGCAGCTCGTCGGGCGACGCCTCCGCGATCGGGTGCAGCGCTCCGCCGATGTACACCGTGAAGAGCAGATGATCGCGGGGCGCGCGTGCCGGAAAGCTGGCCGATTGAAACACAATGGACAGGATGCCTCGGCCCTCGACCGAGGGAATCAACAAGCGCGATCCATCAAGGCGGTCACGCACCTGGTCGTTGGCGTATCCCAGGGTGACCGCAGCCACCGAGGCGTGCGGCATCGTCGCGATGTCGGCAAGGAGGCCCGCGTCAGGCATCGCCACGTCGATGGTAGCGAACGCGGGCGCCGGTACGGCGAACACCAGCCGCGCAAACTGGTCGGGCGAGCCAGCGACCGTCACGGCAAAGCCACCGTTCCGCTCTGCCACCCGGCGAATCGGTACACCAACCCGAACGTCGGCGAGGCTTGCCGCGAGCTGGCGTGCAAGCTGTTGCATCCCTTCGACGCACGACCAGCTGCCGCGCGGCTTGCCGCGAGCGCGCCGTCGCGCCTCGATTCCCGCGCGAGCACTCCCCTGCAGCGCCGACCCGCCCTCGCGCTCATTTCCCGCCGCCGACGGAAAGGCGTAGCGCGCGAGAATTTTCGCAGGATCGCCGGCACACGTGCTGAGGACGAGTGGATCGAACACTCGCTCCGCCACTTCCACGCCGAACCGCCGCCGCGCGAACGCGTCGACCGATTCGTCCTCACCACTCTGACGGGCGGGGATCAATCGTTCCTTGAGCAACCGGAGCCGACCGGCGAGTGACAAGAGCGGCGATGCGGTGAACTCCGACGCGGTCCGCGGCAGCGGCACCGGCGCGCCATTGCGGACGATGAACCGGTTCGAGGCCTCAGGCAACGCGCGAAGCGTGCACGCCTCCAGGCCAGCGCCATCGAGCATGACGCGGACCGCCGGCTCCGGTTCGGCCGCCAGCGCGGCGCCCGTATCGAAGAGCCACTCGCCTCGCCTGATACTCCGCACGACGCCACCGACTTCGTCGGCGGCCTCGAAGACTGTGGGCTGCGCGCCCAGGGATTGCAGGGCCGACGCCGCCGCGAGGCCGGCAAGCCCGCCGCCGATCACCGCGACGCGCGGACCGTTCACTTCGCGGCGCCGACCGTGATCCGGTGTTGCGCCGGGTCGAGCAGCGCGAACGAATTGCGGTCGGCGACCTGCGCGACGGTTGCGCCGTAGGCCGGACCACGCGCCGCGTCCGGGATGCGGATTGTGGCGATCACGCCGTCGCTGATGTCCCCGGTGATCATGACGTGCGTGCCGGCAGCATCGGTGTTGCTCGCAACTTGGTAGCCGGCGGGAACGTCAACCGACGTGATCGTGCCGCCGCCGATATCGATCACCACCGCCCCGTCGGTCGCTCCGCTGCCAGCCAGCGTGAGCACGAGCGAGCCCGGCACCGGCGCGTTGGAGCTGGCATCGTGCGACGCGCACGCCGCCAGCGTGAGCAGCATCGCGAAGAGAAGGCCGCGCTTCATCGCGCGCCTCCGGGACGCCTGAGCGCGGCAGGCAGGGTTCTCCCGGTGCGTCTGAGCCACGCGAGATAGTCACCGACATCGTAGCTGCCGTTCCGGTTTCCGATGGCGTCGAGGTACGCAACCGTCGCCGAATCGAGCGGCGCACCGCCGAGCAGTGCGCGCGCGGCGGATGACGCGTCGACCGCCACCGAATTGATGAATACGGCGGTAATGTCGTACGGATGATCCATGCTGAGTTGCAGCGGACCAGTTCCCGATGTGTCGCCGCGCCAGCCGACAAACTCTGCACCGGTCGCCGGGTTGGCGGTCAGGTGCATCAGCGTTCCCATCGGCACGAACACCCCGACAGCGAGGGATCCCTGCGCGTCGGACGCAACGGCTCCCGGGCCCGATACCGCGAGGCGAAGCCGGTTCGCAACCGCGAACGTGGCAGAAACGGTGTCCGGGGCGCCGCTTCGCGACGGGTACGAGTGGGTAGCCGCACCGCCATCGCTCCAGCGGAGGAAGCGCGAGGTGCTGCGGCCGTCGAACGCGACCTGCTGCGAATCAACCGACAGCGCAAGCACATCGCCGGGCGACAGGACTTCGGCGTACGATGACGTCGCAATGCCGTTGACCCGGATCCTCGCCACCGGTTGCGCGGAGATCACCAGGCTCGCCGCGCGATGGAGATAGCGGAACGAGATGCTGCCGTCGGGCAGGACCATGATCCGGTCGATGCGAAACTCCAGCGGGGAAAAGCCGGGCGCGCTGGCCGCGGGGAAGGTTGCCAGCCCGAAATCGTGGTTGCCCCCGTTGCCGGGGAATGGATCGCCGCCGTCGCCGCGATTGCCGCCGAAGGGCGTGCGCAACTGGTTGAGTCCGTCAGCCTGGATCAGGGACACCCCCTGACGCGTGCCGGTGTTGACGCGATTTGCCGCGATCCCCTGGTCGATGCGCGCATCGTCGACCTGCCACACTAGCAGCCCTGGCACCTTTGCATGCGCATACGCGGGATTCATTTGCGCGGTGTCGGATCCCACCGCCCCCCGGTTCTCGAGCAGGTAGTAGAGACTGGTGGACGTACCGGCGAAGTAGATCGTGTTCGACGTCTGGACCGGTGGCGCAACCATGCTGACGCCGGTCCGCAAGGTATCGACCGCCACCCAGCCCAGCTGCATCAGCGACCACGCGTCGAACGACGACGGCGAATAGGGGCGCGCGTATGTGCCCGACGCCATCAGGCTCCATTCGCCGTCACCCTGGGTGCTCGACGCGGGATCGGTATCGTAGAGATCGGGAAGGCCGAAGGCGTGACCGGTTTCGTGCCTGTC
>JBEPVV010000105.1:0-6494 GCA_041690795.1 Gemmatimonadota bacterium
GCGCCGCGATCCCCTTCTCTTCCCGCAACAGGCCGAGCAGCAGGTGCTCGGTGCCGACGTAGGAATGATTGAGCTCGCGGGCTTCCATCATCGCCAGCTCGAGCACCTTCTTGGCGCGTGACGTGTAGGGAAGCTCCGGACCCGCGGCCGCGGCAGCTTTCCCCTTCTTCACGGTCTCTTCGATTTTCTGCTGGATCTCTTCGAGTTCGACACCGAGATTGGTGAGCACCGCCGCGGCAACCCCCTCGCCTTCGCGAATGAGGCCAAGGAGGATGTGCTCGGTGCCGACGTACTCATGATGGAGACGCGCAGCTTCTTCGCGCGCCATCTGCAGGACCTTCCGGACCCGATCGGTAAAGTTGTACCCGTTCATTTGCGACCTACCTCCTCAAACATCCGGCGCACGATGGCGGCCCGGTGTTCCGGCATTGCTTCATCTTCCAGATTCACGCCTGCAGACTGTGCGACATGCGCCGTCTGCGCCAGCACCAGAATCCGGTTCAACATGTAGAGCGGAACGTCCGGCAGGATCTGCGTACCGACCCCGAGACGCACGGCGCTCAAGAGATCCACGGTTTCTTCGAACGACAGCGTGCGGGCATGCCGGAGCACCGCCGACGCGCGCCACACCCGGTCCTCGAGCGCGGCGGGAGCATCGCGACGTAGTACGGACCGCGCCCGCTCCTCATACTCCATCACCTGCCGAACCATGCGACTCAGGTGATCGAGCAACTCCGCCTCGGTCTTGCCCAGCGTGGTCTGATTCGACAGCTGGAAGAGGTCGCCCAGGACCTCGCTCCCTTCGCCGAACAGACCACGATACGTCAACCCGACCTGTGCCAAGCCCTGCAGAACCTTGGTGATTTCCCGGGTCAGGACGAGCGCCGGCAGGTGGATCAGAACCGACGCCCGCAGCCCCGTTCCGACGTTGGTCGGACAGGCCGTAAGATAGCCGAACTCCGGGTGGAAGGCGAAGGAAAGCCGTACCCCAAGCTCGCCATCTACCCGGTCCGTCACGGTATACGCGGCGTCGAGCGCGAAGCCCGATCGGAGGCCCTGCAACCGCAGGTGATCCTCCTCGTTGATCATCGCACTGGCCGAGCGTCCGAGCAGGAGCGCTGCCCCGGTCCGGACCCGGCTGGTGCGCGCAACGGCCGCCAGGTCGCGCGACACCAGCTGGCGCTCGCTCAACCACTGCCGGGTCGCCACCGAGACGCTGTCGAGGCGATAGACGGCCGCGTCCGCCAGCCCAGGCATCTGCCGCGCGGCTTCGACGATCGTGCTGACGACTTGCTCCCGCTCCTCGGGGGAATTGCGCCCCCAGAACGGAAACGCCGCCAGGTTCCGCGCCAGACGGATCCGGGTCGACAGCACCAGGTGCGCCTGCGGACCGCTGGCATCGAGCCAGGGCATCCCACCATCCGGAATGAGCGCGAGATCGGTCACTGTGTATCCAGTACGCGCAACTGGTCGCGAAGTTCAGCCGCGCGCTCGAACTGTTCGGCCTCGACGGCAAGACGCAGGTCTTCGCGCAAGGCGTCCCGCTTCCGATCGCGCGCTTCGTTTTCGGTCAGCGGGCGCGCGCTGGCATCGGTGTAGCCTTCGCCGGTGTGACGCGTTGCGCCATGCAACCGCCGCAGCAGGTCTTTGAGCGGCCGCTCGAATGTCGTCCAGCACCGGGCGCATCCTACCCGGCCGGATGCGCGGAAGTCCTGCAACGTCGCACCGCACGATTCGCACACCGCGCCGGACGCGGCGGCAGCCGCCATCGGGGCGCCCCCCTTGCCCATCGCCGCCAGAAACGCGCCCAGGGGAGTTTGCACGACTTCCGCGTCACTCTCCACGCCGCGCTCCGCCGCGCACTTGCCGCAGAGATGCACCGTCACCACGTCCTCGCCCACCACTTCGGTGAGACGCACGACCGCTTCGCGCTCATGACAGGCCTGGCACGTGTTCATGCCAGCGCTTCCGCGGCTGCCGCGGGACGCAGCATCCCTTCCTCCAGCGTGAGCACCCGGTCCGCGCGTTGGGCCAGCGCCCGGTTGTGGGTGACGACCACCACCGCGGTGCCGGTCGAGCGCGCAAGGTCGCAGAGCAGGTCGTGCATGCCAGCCGCCGTGTGCGGATCGAGATTTCCCGTGGGCTCATCGGCCAGCAGCACCGCGGGCTGGGCGACCAGCGCGCGCGCCAGCGCCACCCGCTGCTGTTCGCCGCCGGAGAGCAGCATCACGCGCGACGCGGCGCGATGCGTCAGCCCGACCCGCCCGAGCACGGCGTCGGCGCGTCGTTGCGCCTCCGTGGGCGATTGGCCCGCAATCAATCCTGGCATCATCACGTTTTCGCGGGCGGTAAAGTCGCGGAGCAGATGATGGAACTGGAAGACAAAGCCGATGCGGCGGTTGCGGATCGACGCCAGCTCGAGCGGCGACAGTCCGCGATACGGCCGCCCTTCGAGCGCGACATCTCCGGCATCCGGCTGGTCGAGCGCGCCCAACAGGTGCAGCAACGTGCTCTTGCCCGAGCCGCTGGCACCAATGATGGCGACAAACTCGCCCGGGTCGATCGCGATATCGGCGCCGTCGAGCACCGTGAAGGTCGCGCCGTCGCCGCCGACAAAACGCCGTACCAGACCCGTACCTTCGAGGATCGCCATTACTCGGCCCGGATCGCGTCGACCGGCACGAGTCGCGCGGCGTGCCGCGACGAAGGGACCGTCGCCAGCACCGCCACCGCTAGGCTCGCGACGATCACCACCAGCACGTCGGTGATCTCCACGTGTACCGGCAGCCGATCGATGAAGTAGATCTGCGGATCGATGTGTATACGCTTGTTCACCAGCAGCGCGATCGCGAGCCCGAGTACCAGACCTGCGGCCGTGCCGATGAGGCCGACGATGGCACCCTGTGCCAGAAACACTCTCGCCACTCCCTGGGCCGGCAGACCCATCGCCTGCAAAATGCCGATTTCGCGCGTCTTGAACGACACCACCATGGTCAGTGTGCCCACGATGTTGAACGCGGCGACGATCATGATGAAGAAGATGACCAGGCCCATGGCCAGTTTTTCCAGCTCCAGCGCGGAGAAGAGGGTGCGATTCTGCTCCTGCCATGTCTCGGTGCGGTAGGGATAGCCGAGCAGCCGGGTCAGTCGTTCGCCCACCGACTCCACCCGCCAGCTGTCGCGGACCCGCACGGCAATGTCGGAGACCGCCGTGTCGAGTCCGGCGAACTGCTGCGCCCGCGACAGCTCCATCATCACGTACGAATTGTCGTAGATGTACATGCCCGTCTCAAAGATCCCGGTCACTTGCATCGCCCAGCGGCGCGGAACATCGAACGATCCCGTGACCCGATTGATCTTCGCGGCGCTGGGCGGAATCATCGTGATCATGTCGCCTGGCTGGACCTCCAGGTGCTGGGCGAGCTTCGCACCGATCACCACGGCACCGTCAACATCGGGCAGTGTCGTCTTGAAGTGGAGATCTCCCTCGGTCATCACGCTGTCGAGGTGCATCACGCCGTTGGTGCCGTCACCCAGGGACACGCCGGCGACAAAGACACCCTCGGGAAACCCGGCCGAGTTCATGGCCAGTGATTGCGCCGAGACTTCGGGGGCGGCGGCAACAACATCCGGATCGCGGCGAATCCGGGCGATCTGGGTCTTCCAGTCATCCACCCGCAGCGCAGCGCCATAGGTGAGCACGCGCAGGTGAGGCGACGCGACGAGAATCCGGTCGCGGAGGTCGTTGCGCAGGCCGTTCATCACGCCCAGCACAATGATCAGTGCGCTCACCCCCAGCGTGAAGCTGCCGATGGCGATGACGGTCTGCAGCGAGGCCGTGCGGGTGCCACGCTGGCCTCGCAGGTAGCGCAGGGCGATCCTGCGTTCCAGCGCGGTGGGCCACCAGCGAGTCACGGCGCTATTCCGTCACTTCGCGCTCGCGAACGGATTCCGGTCGCATCGCAGGAAAGAGAATGACGTCGCGGATCGAGGACTGATCGGTGAGCAGCATCACCATGCGGTCGATCCCCATGCCCACGCCGCCGGTCGGCGGCATCCCGTACTCGAGCGCGCGGATATAGTCGGCGTCGAGCTGGTGCGCTTCTTCGTCGCCGGCTGCTTGCTGGCGCGCCTGGTCCTCAAAACGGGCCCGCTGGTCGTCAGGGTCGTTGAGTTCGCTGAAGGCGTTCGCCAGCTCGGTCCCGTTGACGAACAACTCGAAGCGCTCGGTCAGTCGGGGGTCGTCGCGATGCGGCTTGGCCAGTGGCGAGAGCGCGCGCGGGTAGTCAACCACGAACGTCGGCTGCACCAGCGACGGTTCGAGTGCGTGCTTGAAGACCTCGTCGAGAAGACGGCCACCGCCGAGCCCATCGACCGACTCTGCCGGTTCACCGCGATTTCGCAGCCAGCCTCGCATCTCGCTCTCGCTCGCCTCCAGCACGTCGATGCCGCAGGCATCGCGGATCCCGCCCACGAAACTCACCCGGCGATACGGCCGCGAGAAATCGAGCTCGACGCCGCCGCGCTCGTGCCGCAATCCGTCGAGGCAGTGCTCGACCATCCCACTGGTCAGCTCTTCGACCATCACCAGCATGTCGTGGTAGTCGGCATACGCCTGGTACCACTCCAGCATCGTGAACTCCGGATTGTGGGTGCGGTCCATTCCCTCGTTGCGGAAGTCGTGCCCGATCTCATACACCCGCTCGAACCCTCCCACGATCAGCCGCTTGAGGTAGAGCTCGTCGGCGATCCGCAGGAAGAGCGGCATGTCGAGCGCCTTGTGATGGGTACGAAACGGGCGCGCGGCCGCGCCACCATACAGCGGCTGCAGGATTGGCGTCTCGACTTCGAGAAAGCCGCGGTCATCGAGAAAGCGCCGCGCGAAGGCGATCGCGCGGGACCGGATACGGAATGCCGCCCGCAATTCCGGATGCACGGCGAAGTCGGCGTAGCGTTGCCGGTAGCGCACCTCGGGGTCGGTCAGTCCACCGTGCACGACGACGCTGCCATCGCCCAGCGTCTCGCTCTTGCCGCGCGGCAGCGGCCGCAACGACTTGGCGAGCAAGACCACATTCTCGACTGCGACAGTGACTTCACCCGTGCGCGTCTTGAAGATGCGGCCGGCGATGCCAACGTGGTCGTCGAGGTCGAGCAGCTCGAGCACCGGCCACTGCTCCGGCAGATGATCGCGCTTGAAGTAGAGCTGGATCCGTCCCGACGCATCCTCGAGGTGCGCGAAGACCGTCTTGCCCTGCCCGCGCAATGCCACCAGTCGCCCGGCAACGCTCACCCGTGGACCATCCTCACCTACCGAGTCGTTCCAGAGCGCCAGTGCGGCCGTGGCCGCGTGACTGCGCTCGAAGCGATAGGCAAAGGGCGCCTCGCCCATGGCGACGAGCTGTGCCCGTTTGTCGCGCCGCGCCTCCTCGACGTACGATCGCTCGCCGTCGCTCATGCGGCCTTCGCTCCGAAACGCTTGAGATACGCTTCGATGAAGGCGTCGAGATCGCCGTCCATCACGCGCTGCACATCGGAAAGCTTGAGCTCGGTCCGGTGATCGTTGACCATGGTGTAGGGCTGGAACACGTACGAGCGGATCTGGTTGCCCCATGAGTTGTCGGTCTTGGTGGCTTCAACCAGCGCCTGCGCGGCCTGCTGCTCTTCGAGCTTCTTCTGATAGATGGCGGCCCGCAGCATCTTCATCGCCGTTTCCTTGTTCTTGAACTGGCTGCGCTCCTGCTGGCACGATACCACCAGTCCGGTTGGCTCGTGGGTCAGCCGCACCGCCGACGATGTCTTGTTGACGTGCTGGCCGCCGGCGCCCGACGCGCGGAAGACGTCCATACGGATGTCCTCGTCGCGCAGGTCGACTTCGATCGTGTCGTCGATGTCGGGATAGACGAACACCGACGCGAACGATGTATGGCGCCGCGCCTGACTGTCGAACGGCGAGATCCGCACCAGCCGGTGCACGCCCTTCTCGGCCTTGAGAAAGCCGTACGCGTACTGGCCCTTGATCTCGATCGTCGCCGACTTGATCCCTGCCTCTTCGCCCGGCATGATGTCGAGAATGGACACCTTGAAGCCCTTCCGCTCGGCCCAGCGCACATACATCCGCATCAGCATCTCGGCCCAGTCCTGCGACTCGGTGCCACCGGCGCCGGGATGGATGGTAAGCAACGCGTCGCGCTCGTCATCGGGGCCCTGCAGCATCGTCTGCAGCTGAAACCGTTCGAGGTCGGAGCCGGCGCGCGACAATTCCTGCTCCAGCTCGGCGGTGAGCGAAGCATCGGGTTCGGCCTCGAGCAGTTCGACCAGGCCGGCGGCGTCGTCGAGCCGGTTGACGAGCTGCTGGTACGGGGTGATCCATCCCTTCAGCGTGCGGATTTCCGTCACCTGCTCACGCGCCCGCTCGCCATCGGCCCAGAACGCGGGTTCTGCCTGCCGTGCCTCTAGATCGTTGAGCCGCGCTACTTTGCGATCCAGGTCAAAGA
>JBEPVV010000106.1:0-6485 GCA_041690795.1 Gemmatimonadota bacterium
GCGTGCGATCGCACGATCGCCCTCTTCCGGCAGCTCGGCGCCGAGGTTCGTGACGTGTCGTTGCCCCACACCCGGTTCGCCGTACCGGCGTACTATATCGTCAACCCCGCCGAAGCCGCCGCCAACCTGGCACGCTTCGACGGGGTTCGGTTCGGGCCGCGACACGTTGGCGAAGGTGGCGACGTGCGAGCCCTCTACCGCGCGACCCGCGGCGCCGGATTTGGTGCAGAAGTGCGCCGCCGCATCCTGGTCGGCACCTTCGTGCTCAGCGCCGGCTATAGTGACCAATACTATAGTCACGCGCAGGCGGTGCGACGGCTGATCATCCAGGATTTCCGCACGGTGTTTGCCAGCGGCGTCCAGTTGCTGACGCCGACGACGCCGACGCCGGCATTCAAGGCGGGCGAGAAGACCGCCGATCCGGTCGCGATGTACCTTGCCGACATCTTCGTGTGCCCCGCGTCGCTGGCCGGATTGCCTGCGCTCTCGCTCCCGATCGGACGCGACGAGGGCCTGCCGCTCGGAGGACAGCTGATGGCCGCCGACCTCGACGAACGCACGATGCTCGCCGCCGCGATGGCGCTGGAGGACGCGATCGATCCGATCGCGGAGGTCCGCTGATGACGTGGGAAACAGTGATCGGCCTCGAAGTGCACGTGCAGCTCGCGACCCGGAGCAAGATGTTCTGTGGCTGCGCCACCGGCTACGGCGAGCGCCCCAACACCAGCGTCTGCCCCGTCTGTCTCGGCCTGCCCGGTGCGCTGCCGACGCCCAATCGCGAAGCGTTTCGGCTGGGCGTCGTTGGCGCGCTCGCGCTTGGGTGCGAGATCCACTCGACCAGCGTGTTCGCGCGCAAGAACTACTTCTATCCCGACTTGCCGAAGGGATATCAGATCTCGCAGTTCGACCGACCGCTGGCGACCGGCGGCCTGGTCCGGATCGAGTCACCGGATCGCGGTAGTATCCCGATCAGTATCACCCGTCTGCACCTCGAAGAGGACGCAGGCAAGTCATTGCACGACCGGATCGCCGGCCACACTGCCATCGACCTCAACCGCGCCGGCACACCGCTCGCCGAAATCGTCAGCGGGCCCGACATGCGGTCGCCGGCTGAAGCGCGGGCCTACCTGGTCACATTGCGTCAGCTCCTCGTCTACGCGGGCGTCAGCGAGTGCTCGATGGAGAAGGGCTCGCTTCGGGTTGATGCGAACCTTTCCATCCGCCGCCCCGGCGACCCGCTGGGCACCAAGACCGAAGTGAAGAACATGAACTCCTTCGCCAACGTGGAGCGGGCGCTCGAGTCCGAGCGCGAGCGGCAGCGGGCGCTGCTGGAGTCAGGTGGCCGCGTGACCCAGGTGACACTCACGTTCAATGCTGCCACCGGTGCGGTCAAGCCGCTGCGATCGAAGGAAGACTCGCAGGACTATCGCTACTTCCCCGACCCGGATCTGCCGCCCGTTGTGCTCGATCGGGCGTGGATCGCATCGCTTCGCGACACGATGGCCGAGTTGCCGGCTGCGCGCGTGGAGCGCTATGAGCAGGCGTACCACCTCGCGGGCTACGACGCCCGGGTTCTCACCCAGGATCCTGCCGTCGCGGAGTACTTCGAATCGATCGTCGCCACCGGTGTTCCGGCGAAGACCGCCGCCAATTGGGTGATGGGCGAGGTGCTCTCCGGGTGGAATGCATCCGGCAGCTTCGCCGTTGATGCCCAACGTCTCGCCGGACTCATCGCGCTCGTCACCGACGGCACGCTGTCATTGCAGGCTGCAAAGCGCGTCTACGTCGAACTCACGACGTCAACAGAGCCGCCGCAGGCTGCGGCCGAGCGCCTCGGCCTGGTGCAGGTTCGCGATGCCAGGGCGATGATCGAGTGGATCGACGACGTCGTGGCCGCGCACCCGGATGAGGTGGCACGCTACCGCGGTGGCGAAACAAAGCTGGTCGGGTTCTTCGTCGGGCAGGTCATGAAGAAGAGTGCAGGGAAGGCCGATCCCAAGGCAATCCAGCCGCTGCTGCGCGAGCGCCTCGGCGTATGACGGCGGTTGCATCGACCGAGCAGATTCGCGCCGCGTTTCCGGCGCTGCAGCGGATGCAGGCCGGCCAGCCGGTAGCGTACTTCGACGGACCCGGTGGAACGCAGGTGCCGCAAGTGGTTGCCGATGCGATGTCCGACTACCTGCTCCATCACAACGCCAACACCCACTGGTCGTATCCCACCAGCGCCGAGACCGACGCAATGCTGCTCGACGCACGCGAAGTCTTCGCCGCGTTCTTCGGCGGCGATGCGTCGGAGGTCTCCTTCGGCAACAACATGACGACGATCACCTTTCATGTCGCGCGGGCACTCGGTCGCGACTGGAAGGCCGGCGACGAAGTGATCGTGACGGAACTTGATCACCACGGCAACGTGGCGCCGTGGCAGGCGGTGGCGCATGAACGCGGCATCGTGCTTCGCTGGCTGCCGCTCGACGTCGCCACCGGACAGCTCCGCCTCGATCAGCTGCCCGGCTTGATCAATCGCCGGACGCGCCTGGTCGCCATCGGCGCCGCGTCGAACGCGCTCGGCACGGTGAGCGACGTGAGGGACGTCGCACGGATGGCGCACGAGGGCGGCGCGCTGGTCTACCTCGACGCCGTCCACTACGCGCCGCACTTTCTGCCGGATGTCGCCGCGCTTGGCTGCGACCTGCTCGCGTGCTCGGCCTACAAGTTCTACGGGCCGCATGTCGGCGTCCTCTGGGGCCGCCGCGCACTGCTCGACCAGCTCGACCTGCCAAGACTCGCCCCGGCGCCGAATACTGCGCCGGAGAGTCTGGAAACCGGCACGCAGAATCACGAAGGCATCATCGGCGCGGCCGCAGCGGTGCGGTGGCTGGCCTCGCTCACGCCGGGAGGACGCGCCATGCGCGAGCGTCTGGATGCGACGTACCGGACGTTGCACCAGCGTCAGCAGTCGCTCGTCGAACGCCTGTGGCAGGGTCTCGCCGCCGCCGATGGCGTCGCGCTCTACGGTCCGCCGCCGGAAATGCGGCGCACGGCAACCGTGTCGTTCACAATGCGCACGATGCCGTCGCAAGCGGCAGCGACGGCGCTGGCGGCGCGCGGATCGTTCGTGTCGCACGGCGATTTCTATGCGACGACCGTCGTCGAGCGCCTCGGTCTCACCGCCTCAGGGCTGATCCGCGTCGGCGCCGCGTGCTACACCACCGAAGCTGAGATCGACCGGTTGCTTGAAGATGTCGCCCGCCTCTCGCGCTGACGGCATCGCATCATGAGCGACGCCCTGCAAGGGAGGTTGGCAGCGGCGCTCGGATCGCAGTATCAGATCGAGAGCGAATTGCCGGCTGGCGGGATGTCCCGCGTCTTCCTGGCGCGCGACACCGCACTCGATCGCCGGGTCGTGATCAAGGTGCTCGCCCCCGACCGAGCGGGCGTGCTGTCAACCGAGCGCTTCCGGAAAGAGGCCCTCCTCGCGGCCTCGCTGCAGCATCCGCACATCGTGCCCATTCTCGCGGCCGGTGCCGTGGACGATGTGCCTTACCTGGTCATGCCGTTCGTTGCCGGCCTGTCATTGCGACAGCGGCTGGAGTCCACCGGAGCGCTCCCGCTCCGCGATGCCGTCCGCATTCTCCTCGACGTCGCGCGCGCCTGCGCCTACGCGCACGAGCACGGAATCGTCCATCGCGACATCAAACCCGATAACGTGCTGATGAGCGGCGATGCCGCGATGATCACCGATTTCGGCGTCGCCAGGGCGGTTGCGGCTGGCGGCGCGGGCCCGCAGGACTCTCGGTTGACCCAGGAAGGGTTCACAGTGGGTTCGCCGAGGTACATGGCACCCGAGCAGGCAGCCGGCGACCCCGACATCGACCATCGGGCCGACATCTACGCCTTCGGCGTCCTTGCGTTCGAGCTGGTGGCCGGCGCACCGCCGTTCGACTTTCCCTCGTCGGCACTGGGGCGGCGCGCGCACCTGACGACGCTACCGCCCGATCTGCGCTCGGTCCGCCCCGATGCGCCCGTCGCGCTTGCGCGCCTGATCGACTGGTGCCTCGCCAAGCGCCGCGAAGACCGTCCACAGCATGCGTCGGAGGTTGTCGCTGCGCTGGAGGATCCCGGCGTCGTGTCATCCTCGCACGCGCGCCAGATCGTCACGCTCGGCGACCGGCCGTCACGCGTGCTCTTCATCGCTGCCGCTGCCGCGCTGGTGCTGGCCGCGGCCGTTGGTTGGTGGCGGTTCGGGAGCACCGCTTCCGTCCACCGTCTCGATTCGATCGCCGTGCTTCCGGTAATCGATCGCACCAGCGACTCCACGTCGGCGTGGATGGCTAGCGGGCTGACCGACGAGGTCACGGCAGTTCTTGGTCGCGTGGCCGGGGTGCGCGTCGCAGCCCGCCGGACCGTCGAACGATTCCGGTCTGACACCGCGTCGCCGCAACGCATCGCCGCGACGCTCCACGTGGCCACGGTACTCGACGCCACGCTCACTCGCGTCGACAGCAGCCACTTTCAGCTGGCCGCGCAGCTGATCGACGGCGGCACCGGCTTGGTGATATGGAGTGCCTCACTGCGAGGCGGCAATGGTGACGTGCTGGCGCTGCAGGACTCGGTCGTGAACGGCGTACTGCACGCCATCGGCCGGGCCCGTGATTCGGTTCCGGCGGCGGCCGGCCTCGAAGATCCGGCCGCGCGGCGGACGGCGTGGGCCGAATATCTCCGCGGCCGGCAGGAACTCCGACGGCGAGGCACGATTCATCTGCGTGAAGCGATTTCGCATTTCGCCGCCGCGCTGCGCGACGACGCGATGCTGCCGCAGGCGTACACCGGTCTTGCCGACGCGTGGAGCCTCCTCCCGCTCTACGATCCTGGCGCCGGGCGGCAGCCGCTGGCGCGCGCCCTCGACGCTGTGGATCACGCCCTCGCGCTCGACCCGACGCTGCCGCAGGCGCGAGCGTCGCGCGGCCACCTGCTTGCCGGCATCTGGCAATGGAAGGAGGCCGAAGCCGACTTGCGCGCTGCACTCGCCGCTGACCCTGCGCTGATCGACGCGCGCCAGTGGCTGGGAGAGCTGCTGCTCGTCACTGGGCGAACCGGCGAAGCCACGAAAGTGCTGACTGATGCGCGCGCGCTCGATCCGACGTCGGCCGTTGTCGTCGCCATCCAGGGATTCGGGCTCGGCGTCGGCGGGCATTTTGCGGACGGAATGGCAGCGATCAATGCCGCGCTGCAGCTCGATCCATCGTTCGCTGAAGCCTGCCTGTTCGCCGGTGCCGTGCAGCTCCTCGCCAGAGAGCCAGCAGGCGCCGCGTCGTTTCTCGATCGCGGCCTCGCGCTGGCGCCGGGCGATCCGCTGCTGATCGGGCTGCGTGGCCAGGCCGCCGCCGTGGCGGGTGATACGGCGCGAGTGCGGCAAATGATGGCTCAGCTCGATGCACTGCCGCCCGGCGTCGCGACTCATGGTGGCCGTGCGCACATTCAGCTGGGGATGGGGAACCTCGCCGCCGCGCTGGCGTCGCTCGACCAGGCTGTCAGCGATCACGAACCGATCTTCGCGGCCGAGCCGCTAGGCACCGCGCTCTTCGCGCCGATACGGGGCTCCGCCCAGTTCGCGGCACTGCTCGCCCGGATCGGCTTCGATTCGGCCGCGTCGCGCGCCATTCGCGGGATCAGGTAGGTCGCATCACTCCCGCGTCAATCTCCGCCGGCGGCAACCCGAAATGGGCGTCGGCGACCGACTCCAGCCATCCCTCACCGCTGTCGGTGTGGCCGCGCACCGCGTCGCGCCGCACCGACTTGCTCCGGGCAATCGCGCTCTCCCCGTTGGGATCGGCCTGCCACACGGGTGATCCCTCCGAGCTCAGCACCGACCGGATGTAGTGGGTCGCGCGATCGAGATGGGTGTCGATCAGGGTGGTCGGCAGCTCCCATCGGCTCTGGTCCTGCGCCATCTGCAGTCCGATCTGCCAGGGCTTCGAGTCCGTGAGCCGCACCATGCCGCGGAAGAGTCGCCGGTTGGTGCGCACTGAAAAGATCGTCGGCGAGAGGATCCGCTCCAGATGCGCATCCGCCGGACGATGGTCGAGACGAATCAGGTCGCGGGCCGCCGCCGGCACCGCCTCGCCAAGCACGAGTTCCGCGCGCGCCTCCCACCACGTATGTCCCATGCTGCGAGTGCTGCTGCTCACCACCAGCTGCCGCGGGATGAAGTGATTGTGTGCGACAACATCGGCGGCGAGATGCGCCAGGTACCCGAGCCCGAACGCGCGCAACCCGTCGTTCGGCGCCAGGTCATACACTTCGCGTCCGACGTGCCAGGCATGGCAGTGGCGGTCGGCGGGCGCAAATTTCTTCGCCATGGTGGTGTCGGCGGCGATGCCCCCGTACAGGAAATCCCAGGGGAACGCGCGCAGCAGGTCGGCCACGGCGTAGGGCAGGAGCTCCAGCGAACCAAGCACACGCTCGCCGAGCACGACGTGCGTGCC
>JBEPVV010000107.1:0-6458 GCA_041690795.1 Gemmatimonadota bacterium
GAACCGTACGGCATCCTGATCACCGCCGGCGACAACGACACCTTCCCGCTCTGGTTCGCGCAGGAGGTGCTGGGTGTACGACCGGACGTGACGCTCGCCAACCTCTCGCTGATGAACACCGACTGGCACCTCCGGCAGCTCAAGCGGCGGGTGACACCAACCTTCGATCCTGGCGGCGCGCCCCGGCTCTGGCAACCGGGCACCGATACCAGTGCCGCGGCACTGGCGGCCAACGGCAACCGCGGCTGGATCAAGCCGACAACGCCGGTCTTCGCTGAATCGGAAGGGACGCTCGATTCCCTGGCCGATGTGATGCCGGCGCCGAAGCAGGACAGCCTGCAGCTTGGCGGCGTCTGGGTGAAGTTGGGCAATCAGGCGATCACCAAGAGCGACGTAGCAGTGATGCTCCTGATCAAGGACAACATGGGCAAGCGCCCGATCTTCTTCTCGTGGAGTGACGGTGGCTATCCCGACACCACGCTGGGCCTGGAACAGTATCTGGTGACCCAGGGGATGGTACGCAAGCTGATGCCGGCACCGGTCAAGCCGGGCGGACCGATCGTGCAGTCGTCGATGGGCCTGGTCGATGTCGACCGGACCCGCACCCTGCTCTTTCAGGTCTATCATCCCGAGGCGGCCGCACACGATCGCCCGCTTGGCTGGTTCGATCCGCCGTCGTCGTCGATTCTCAGTCTCTACGAGATCGTCTACAACGGCTTCCAGAACGTGCTGCTCCAGGTCGGCGACACCACGCACGCGATCCAGGCGCAGTCGATCGTGACGCGCATTCAGAAGTCGATCCGGGGGCAGTGATGAAGGCGATCGTGGTCATCGCCGCAGGGTGCGCGACGCTGGCGACCATCCCGTCGATGCGCGCGCAACAGCCGCAGGTCACCGAGCAGCAGAGCGGCGTCACGACGCTGCTGCAAGCGGTGAGTGCGGTCAACATGAACACGGTGTGGGCAGGCGGCGCCGGTGGCGTCGTGCTGCGCACCACCAACGGCGGTGACACGTGGGAGCGGCGCACCATTCCCGGGGCCGATCGCCTTGAGTTCCGCGGCATTCACGCCATCAGTGCCAGTGAAGCGTGGGCGATGAGCGCCGGCAACGGTGCGCAATCGCGAATCTTTCATACCGCGGATGGGGGCGCCAGCTGGACCGCGCAATTCATCAACCCCGATTCGACCGCCTTCTACGATTGCATCACCTTCTTCGATGCGATGCACGGCGTGGCGTACAGCGATGCGTCGCAGGGCCGCACCATCATCCTGCGTACCGTCGACGGCGGCGATCACTGGAACGTGCTGCCGGCGACGGCGGTGCCGGCGCCGCTCAAGGGCGAAGGTGGATTTGCATCGAGCAACAGCTGTGCGATCAGCGTCGATGCCAGCCACGGCTGGATCGCGGCGAGCGAGCCGGGAGCGCGCGTATTCCGCACCAGCGACGCCGGTGCCACGTGGACGATTGCTGCCGCCGCGACGCCGTTCGTGCATGACAGCCAGGCGGGCATCACCGGCCTCTCGTTCCGCGACAGGCGGCACGGCATCGGCGTGGCGGCGCGGGTGAATGCGCAGATGATGCGCGATACCGCGTCCGCTGCGGTGGCGACGACGGATGATGGCGGCGTCACGTGGATGCTGCGGCAGCGGCCGCCGGCGCCGGGCTCGCTGTCCGGCGTGGCACTCATTCCCGGCGTCAGTCCGATGACCGCTGCGATCGCGTCGTATGGCGGGCTCTTCATCACCCGCGATGGCGGCGACTCCTGGACGTCGGTGTCGACGCATGGATACTGGGCGGTGCGTGCAGCGGGAAAGCGGGCGTGGGGCGTGGGACCCGGCGGACGGATCACGCGGGTGGAATTCGGCGCAGCGCAGTAAGCCGCCGCGCTGCGCTTCGCGTTCTTCAAGCGCTGAGCAGCTCTCGCGCAAGCCGCACATACATCGCCACGCCTTGATGCAATTCCGCCTTGCTGATGCGCTCCTGGTCGGTGTGCGCGACGTGGATCGATCCGGGCCCCAGCTGGTAGCACGTTCCCCACGCTCCGTGGTACGCGAGGTCCGAGGCGAACGCCACAGTGGTTGACGCCCAGCCGGGCAGGGTCGGGGCCGTGGCTGGCGGAATACCCATGATGAACGTCACGCGGGTGCCGTCACCTGCGGCCGCGAGAATTTCGCGCTCGGTATCGGCCGTCGCCCCGACCACGCGCAGGTAAAGCACGGCGCGCGCCGAGGGCGCAATCACATTGGGCGCCGCGCCTCCTTCGATCAAACCGATGTTCAGCGTAGAGGGGCCCAGCACGGGGTCGACCGGCAGTTTCACCGCGCGGATCCGCTGCAGCGCATCGAGCAGGCGCTCGATCGCCGAGTCACCGAGCTCGGGGTAGCCCGAATGTGCAGCACGCCCCGACGAGTCCAGCACGACCTTGAGCGTGCCCTTCTGCGCCGTCACCAGCAGATTGTCGGTCGGCTCGCCGTTGATGAGGAAGCGTCCCTTGGGTGCAAGCGTCGCGGCAGCGCGCGCACCATCGGAACCATCTTCTTCCCCCACAACAAAGAGCAGGGCGATCCGCGGGTCGTCGAGCTCGTCAGCAGCCGCGACCATCGCCGCGGCAATGCCCTTGGCGTCGCACGCCCCGCGACCGAAAATGAAGGTCTCATCCTCGCGGAACGCGACATCAGGCGGCACGGTATCGAGGTGGGTGGAAAAGACCAGCTCCGGCTGGCCGCGGCGGGCGTAGATGTTGTCCCGCCCGGCGCTCACCGGTTGGCGGACGACGTTCCACCCGCGCGCATCGAGGTATTGCGCCAGAAAATCGACTGCCGGGCCTTCGTGCCGGCTCGGCGACGGAATGGCCAGCAGTGCGCGCGTCAGTTCGATCGGGTCGGTAGGCAGGTCGTCTCCCGCTGGGTGATACGGGAAAGGTATCAACGGAAATCGGCGGCTGCCCCTACCGATTGCTCCCGCCCCGGCCGTACCTTAACGCAACGGGGCGTGGTGGCAGAGTGGTTGAATGCACCGGTCTTGAAAACCGGCGGACCCGAAAGGGTCTCGTGAGTTCGAATCTCACCCACGCCGTCACAACCCACAACTCCAACTCAGGTGAAGACGATGCGCCGTACCATGCTGATGTGTGTGCTCCCAGTCCTCGCCGCCCTGCCACTGGCGGCGCAGTCGTTCGAAGGCACGATCTCGATGGAGATGCCGGCCGCCGGCAACGCGATGGGCGCAATAACCTATGTCATCAAGGGCGACAGGTTGGCGATGGTGATGACGATGGGTCAGGGCTCCGGCCCGATGGCCGGCAAGGAAGTGCGAATGATCACCGATCAGGGCAGCGGCAAGATGACGATCCTGATTCCGATGGAGATGGGCGGCAGCAAGGGGATGAAGATGGTTGTCGACATGAAGAAGGCGGTCGCTGATCGTGACGCCTCGGACGCGGAGATCAGGGCGCTGGGGACCCATGAGGTCATCGCCGGATACAAGTGCGACGACTACGAAATCAGTGACAAGGGGAAGCCGGCCGTGCAGATGTGCGCCACCCACGACCTCGGAACCTTTTCATATCCCTCGGGCGGACCAATGGGCGGCAAGGCGCCGGCCTGGTCACGCGTCCTCGCCGAAAAGGGCGGCTTCTTCCCGCTCAAGATCAGCGACGAGAAAGGCAAGACGCTCATGGTCATGACCTCGATCAAGCGCGGTAGCGTGCCGTCCGATGCCTTCGACATCCCCGAGGGCTACAACGACATGTCCGGCATGATGGGCGGTCGCGGCGGTCATTGATCGCGCACGCTGAGCACCGGGGCCACTCCGTGGGGGTGGCCCTTATCTTTGGTCGCCGTTCCCCCTCCGTCCCGGAGCATGACATGAACGCTCGCCTGACCCTGCAGCTGTCTGCACTGACGCTGCTCGCCTGCACGCCACTCGCATCCCAGCAGGGACCCGTGGGCACGGCAGAGTTCGTGACGCGCGTCTCGCTCCCCGATTCGCTCAAGGCGAAGGTACCCCTCGGCGACACGATCGAGATCCGCGTCGCCGTCATGGGCGACGGACATCGCTATGCCGCGGACATCTCGACCGGGCCCACGATGACGATGTTTCCCAACGCGCACCTGCGCGTGATCGTCAACATCGAGCGCGACTCGGTCCGTCTCTCGGCGATCGTCCCCGCCGAACTGCGGATGCTTACCGGTGGAGTTCCGGGTTATCAGGTTTCGGTGCCGCTCTCGATGATCGACTCGCTCGCGCGTTCGGCGCGCCACCTCTTGGATTCTGTCAGCCACAAGATGGTCGATTCAATCAAGAGCACGACGAGGACCGTCAGTCTGCGCAATCGGGGGAGTACCAGTGTCGTCGCCGGGGTTCGCTGCGAGGAGTGGCAGACGATCTCCGGCGTTGATACCGCCGACGTCTGCCTGGTACCGACTCCCGCCTCGATCGTGGCCGTCAAGACCTATTTCAAGCAGCTCTTCGGGATTGACGCGCTGATGGCGCAGATACCTGCGCTCGCCGCCATGACCAAGGACGCATTCGGCGGGCGCGACATGACCAGCATCCGGATGGTGAATGCCAAGTACCGTGTCCGTGTCGAACTGCTGCGTGTCAGCGGCGAACGACCGGGCGATGCGGAGTTCGATGTGCCCAACAATCTCCTGCTGGTGCCGCTGCCATCGATGACGGGGCACACCGGGGCAGGCGCACCGTCGCAGTGAAGTTCCGCTGGCTGCACGCGCTGCTCTTGCTTCCGTTCGTCGCGTGCAGCCAGCCCCGCTCCAACGCAGCGATCGCGCATGGTTTCGTCGACGCCGACGGGCACGCCATCCTGGTCTCCCGCCTTCCCGCCGCCCGCATCGTATCGACGATGCAATCGGTCACTGAATGGATCGTGAAACTCGGTGAAGCACGGCGCCTGGTCGCGCGCACCGACTATGATCACGAGCCTGAGCTGGCATCCCTGCCCTCGATCGGCGGAGGACTCGAACCCAGCGCCGAAGTGATCGTGCGACTCAAGCCCGACGTCATTCTTGGCTGGCGCGATCATTCGTCCGCCGATCTCGCCGTCGCGCTCGCGCCGTTTCACATCCCCGTGCTGTCGTTTGAAACCACCGACACCGCCGACGTCTTTCGCAACCTTGCGCGCGCCGGCGAACTGGTGGGTCAGCCTGCCCGGGCCGACTCACTGGCCGCAGCACTTCGGCACGATCTTGCCGCCGTTGGCCACGATGCCTGCATGGAGCATCCAGGAGCGCCGGAGACCGTGCTGCTGGTTCTCTGGACCGATCCACCGATGACCGCGGGCGGCGCGACCTGGATGAGCACGCTCCTCGGCGCCGCCTGTCTGCGGAATGTCTTCGCGGATGTCGCATCGGCGTGGCCCACGGTCTCGCTCGAGGCCATCACCGCGCGCCAACCTCGCTGGATCCTGACTTCCCGGGGTCAGCCTGGGCAGCGTCTCGAAGAACTGCGCGGCAAGCCCGGCTGGCGCGAGCTCGCCGCGGTCAAGGCCGGGCGGATTCTGGAGATCCCGGGCGACCTCTTCGCCCGCGCAGGCCCCTCGCTGCCTGACGCCGCCCGCGCCATCATCGCGGCGCGTCGGGCGATTGAGCACCCCATGACACAGCCCTGAGTCGATCGGGATGACAACGTCGAGGTGCAGCCTTATCTTCTGCCTCGCGTTTCGGAGCGATGGCCGAGTGGCTGAAGGCGGCGGTTTGCTAAACCGTTTTAGGGGGGTAACCTCCTAACGAGGGTTCGAATCCCTCTCGCTCCGCTGCAAGAACGACTTCCTTCCAGGGTTCGATGTCCACTCCCCGCGTCAGATTTGCGCCGTCGCCCACCGGGTACCTCCACGTGGGCGGCGCCCGCACTGCCCTCTTCAACTGGCTCTATGCCCGCCGCGTCGGCGGCGTCTTCGTGCTGCGCATCGAGGACACCGACAAGGAACGAAGCACCGACGCACACACCCAGGTCATCCTCGACGGCTTGACGTGGCTGGGCGTGACCTGGGATGAAGGACCGTTCTTCCAGGGCGCCAATGGCGACCGCCATCGCGCCGACGTCGAGCGACTCCTCGCCAGCGGCCACGCCTACAAGGACTTCCTCACCGCCGAAGAGCTCGACGCCGAACGCGCAAAGGCAAAGGCCCGCGGGGCGCCGTTCCGTTACGAGCGCGCGAAGATGGAACTTCCCGCCGCCGAACAGGCGCGGCGCGAAGCCGCTGGCATGGCCTACGCCATCCGTTTCGTGATGCGCGACGAGGAGATCGCCTGGGACGATGCCGTCCACGGGCGGATCTCCTGGCAGGGGCACGACCTCGACGACTTCATCGTCCTGCGTTCCGATGGCTCGGCGATCTACAACATGGCTGTAGTATCCGATGATATAGCGATGCAGATCACCCATGTCATCCGCGGCGACGACCACATTTCCAACACGCCCAAGCAGATTGCCCTCTATCG
>JBEPVV010000108.1:0-6446 GCA_041690795.1 Gemmatimonadota bacterium
AAACTGCCGCCGAGGACATTGTCGGCGTCGGGCATGGCGATGATGAACTCGGGCGCGCCACTGCGGATCAGCGAGTCCATCGCGACTTGAATGTCGAGCCCGTCGTAGGTGTTGTCGACCCACTCCACTGCGTGCGAGGTGAAGCCGTGCAGCAGGTAGAGCACCGGGTAGCGCCGCGACGGCGTTGTCCGGTATGATGGCGGCAGGTAGACCAGCACTTCGCGAGTGGGTGTGTCGTGAAGACGATTGCCGGCGAGTGCAGTGGACTGGATGGTGTCGTGGATCAGGGTGCTGGACTGGGCCGCGGCGCGCGAGGGCGGCAAGGACAGCACGGCAAGCGCCAAGGCGGCGATCGCGATGCGGGTGAGAGGCGACACGACGGCGCGTGCGGACATCGGACCTTCTCCCTTCAGGGGGTTGCGGCGGTCGATGCCGACAATATCGCTGCGACTGACCTTGCGAGCTACCGGAACCGGTCGAGGACCGAACGGCTCCGGCAGCGCCGCACGGGCTCACGACGTCGGTTCGATTCCGCATCCGGCGGGGAACGCCTCGTAGCTGTGCTTCAACTGTTTCTCGTTTTCGAAGCCGCCGGCGCTCTTGATCGGCGCTGCTCCGAACGGTTCGGTGAAGAGATTGATCGCGCTCGCGGCCCACTCCGGAATCTGGTAGCCCACACCGTAGCGCATATTGATGTCGAGCACGGCCGACCGGCAGGGCGGCATCCCGGCGGCGGTCATCGTCGACCCGGCTGTCACGCCGACCACCGGGTTGAAGCTCACGTAGGGCCCGGTGACGAAACCATAGGCTCCGATCCCCACGATGACCTTGGCACCGTAGCCGAAGACAAGGCCGTTGACGCCGATCGAGAGGCCGGCGACCGAGTTGGTGAGGTTGCCCGCTGTGAGGACCTCTGTCGGCGCCGACACATCCCACGCGCCCCCATTTTCCTTTCCCGCCTTGATCGAGCCCATGAACTGGTACTTGCCGTTGGCGGTCACGGTGCCGTTCTGCGCGGTGAACATCGTCGTGAGCGTAAGTGTCTGCCGGAATACGACCGACAGCGGCACGAAGAGCCCGCCGATAGGAATGGTGACGTCGGCCGGAACCACGAAGTCGTGGTGGATGTTTCCGGTGACGCCGACGTCGGTGCTCGCCGCGAACGTCGCCTCCAGCCCGCCCACACCCCGCAAGTCTACCAGCGCCGTGACGATCGTTCCCTTCACGATCAGCAGCTTGAAGTACACCGACGATCCGGCGGGAAGCAGGACCGTGACCATCGCCCGCAGTTTCACGCCCTGCCCGTTGTGGGACAGGATGATGCCGAGGCCGTGGCAGCATGCCGGGTCAACGGTGAAGTCGTTGATCGTGATGGTCTTCGCCGGGCCCACAACGGGCAGGTCCTGTGCGGTCTGTCGTCGCGTGTATCCGGCAAATATCAGCGGCAATGGCGATGCGTCTCGCATCGCCGAGGTCGCGGTGCTCTCGGGATTGATCGCCGCCGGATAATTCGGCGCGGTGTACACCAGCATCTTGTCGAGATTGACCGGCTGGTCGGCCGTCAAGTCGGCATCCCGAATGACATCGGTGATCGCGACCGGTCCCAGCAACAGGTCGAGGCCGCCGTCCTTGGGTGTGACTGCCAGCACCCGCCCCATCACCCGGCCGGTCGCGAACAGAATCTTGCCGACCTTGATCTCATCGGCGTGCGGCGCCTTGGCGTCGATGGTCCAGACCAGCCCGTTGGGCGCCATCGCTTTCACAGCATCAGCGCCGTGTTCCATGATGATGACGTCGTCCTGGTAGGTGACCTTGGTGTTGCGGGTCGGCGACACTCCCCATTTCACTTCGTTGGGGGTCAGTTTTGCCAGCGTCGCGGCAATTGCGCGAGTGCCGGCGTCATCACCGTCGGTCGCGGTCGCCGAGGGGGTCGACACGGTTACCGGTTCAGCGGGCGCATTGGTACTGTGCTTCCCGCATGCGGCCAGGGTGCAAAGCAGCACCACTGCATAGCTGGCGCGGCATGGCGGGCGTACGGCAAGTGTCTTGAGCATCGGAAACCTCGGTCGATTGACGTTGCATGGCGCGTGCGCCACCAATTGTTGTGTGCGGCTATTCACGTGACAGCTCGACGCGGCGATTCCGCGCCCGGCCGGCCAGTGTGCTGTTGGTTTCGCGCGGCACCGAGGCGCCAAAACCGCCGGTGGTCAAGCGATGGGCTCCGACCCCTCGCGATACCAGTGCCTGTTTCACGGCCGCGGCGCGACGCGCCGACAGGTCGAGGTTGCTGGCGTTGCCGCCAATGCTGTCGGTATGTCCTTCGATACGCAGCGTCCAGTCGGACTCGCGCTTCATCATCGCCACGATCTGGCGCAGCACCGGTTCCGATTGCGGCCGGAGGGTCGCGCTATTGAAGTCGAAGTAGATGCCATAGAGCGCGGTGCGGTGATTCTGGCGCAGCTCATCTTCCATGACGCTCGACCCGTTGCTGACCGGAAAGTCGATCTGCGTCACTTCGAGGTTGTCATTCCCGAAACTGTACTTGAGCGCCATCGGGTTCGCCGGGTCATCCAGCAAGTAGAGGTCGACATTCTCGGCGCTGCTGCCGCTGCCCAGCCGGCCATGCAGGTGAATGGCGGGCAGTGCCACACGATGACTGTTGAGCAGCACCGAAACCGACGCGTGGCGCTCCACCACTGTGAGGGTGCCCGAGTCGACCGCCGACGGTCCGATCATCTTCTTCACTTCGGCGTTGTCGCCCAGCGCGCCCAGCAGCCCGCCGATCGCCGACGCGAACCCGGCTGCTCGTCCATCGACCGCGAATGCCACCGTTCCGTGGTTGTGCGCCTCGTTCAGCACCGCCGTGGACGCCCCCATTCCCGTGGTGCCTGGCGCGTCGGTGGGGTCGGCGGAGTTGAAGCGGTACTTGTACGTTGTCGCGGCGCGCTGGTCCTCGGCGCGAATTCGCCGGGCCACCGAAATCCACTGAGCTTTCGCTCCCGGTACCGGGACCTGACCTGACACCGTAATTCGCAGGCCGCTCGCCTCGGCGGCATCCACCACCAGCATCGACTGGTAGTCGCCGTCGGGCTCGTTGACCGAATGCACCACGGTCAATCCCACCATCAGCGGTACGCGGGGAGCCGCCGGCGGAGCTTGCGCGGTCAGCGGCAGGGCGACGCCGACTGCGATCACGGTTGTCCAGAATGTGCCGCTCATCGTGTCGGCCGCTGGCCTGACATCGCGCTCAGCATGTCGGTTTTCGTGTAGCCGGCGGGGATGTTGAACACGCTCGGATTGATCGAACCGCGCTTGATGTTCGACACCACCGTGGTGCGCGTGAGGTTGCGTGCCCGACCATTGGTGCTGGAGTGCGTGACCGTCACGCTCCTGAGGATGACGCCCTTCGGTACCTGGGCCCATGCCTTGGTGAGCTCCGCGGTCAAGTCCGCCATCGAGCCGCTGCCAGATGCCGACGTACGCGAGTCTGGCGTCATCGCGCCGTCGAGCTGCGGGGCCACCCAGATATCGGACGTCGACGTCATCACCGTCTCGGTCGTGCGCCCCATCACGCTCATGCGGGTGGTGTAGCCATAGCTCATCCGGTACTTGACGGTGGTGTAGCCCTCGATCGACTCGCCGGCACCGAGGTTCTCAGCTTTGGCGGTTATGCCAGACGTCTCGGTCTTCACCATGCCGCCGACCATCTTCTGGGCGTCGACGCCGGCCTTTGCGAGGTCGGCCATGTCGATTTCGACGTACTCACGCTTGGACGGATCGACGAAGACAGTCGTGCCGCTCCCCTTCTTCATGATCATGTAATGCCCGGTTGCCGTGAATCCTGACGGGATCGCTGATTCGGTGTAATCGATCCGGACACTGCCGTTCGAGAACTGTCCATGACCGGCCTGAAAGACCTGCGAACCCGACGCGCCGTTCCGGACCATCATCCCTTCGGCCGTGGTGCGCGTGTCGTAACTGAGGTCCTGTGCGCTCGCGATTGTCGGTGTCGCGAGCATGAGGACCGCGAGCGAGGTGGCGGCCGCAAGAGCGGCGCGGATGCGGCAAGGTGTCGTGGTGTTCATGGTCATTGTCTCCGGTATGTGGTCTGGCCAGGGTCGGGCCGTTGAGATCGAGGGTCAGAGTTTGGCGATGACAGCGCGAGCGATCTGTTTTGATTTCTCGAGCTGATCGTTGACCAACGCGACGTCGGTCATCGACTTGAACGGATCGTTGATCAGTGAAGCCTGGATCATGATGACCGTCGTTCCGGAGCGTACCGTCAGGAGGTTGAGGGCCATGTAGGCTTCGTCCCCCAGGCCTTCGATCGCTCCATGACGTGCGCCCGGGAGCCCGTTGGTGTCGCCGACCATGCCCGCGGAGAGTGAACCGCCTGCGCTAGCGCCTGCCATGCCGGCCTTGGCGTCAACAAGGGTTTCGTTGCGCTCGATCGAGAGTGAAACGCGCGGAGCCATGGCGATCGCTGGTGGGTCGTAATTGCACTCAGTAGTGGATTGCCCTGCTTCGGTGTTGTCCTCCATGCTGCCGAAGTGCGCCCCGACGATCGTTTCCATTTCTGCCTGCGTGATCATCGCGCATGCATGGGTGGCTTCCGAAGCATGTTTTTCAGGTTCGGCGCCAGGCCGCTTCGGCAACCCTTCGCCTCGCGTACAACCGGCCATCACGGCGGCGCTGAAGAGGGCGGTCCATCGAGTCCAGGTGGACTTCGTCGATCGGTGAGAATGCGACATCGAGCGCTCCGTGGGATTCTGGGTGAACGAACAGGCTGCGTCCTGACCCGTCGGGACTCTTGTATCGCCAGGTTCGCAGCCGTACAGTTCGATCAACCTCACCACTGCCAGTTACCGTCCTGAGTCGACTGGCGTTACCGCAAGCAGTAACGCTCGATTCCTGCCGCGACCACCCGGATTTGTGCCCACTGGAGGGCCATGCTGCGATTTCGGACCCTCGGACGTTTCGAGCTGGTCGACGGCGATCCGCCGGCGTCGCACGCGGTGGCGGCCCAGCCCAAGCGGCTCGCACTCCTCGCCTACCTCGCCCTTGCCCGGCCTGCCGGCCCTCAACGCCGCGACACCCTCCTCGGCCTCTTCTGGCCCGAGCTCAGTGACGACGAGGCGCGGCGAGCGCTCCGGCAGGCGCTTCATTCTCTGCGGCAGGCGGTCGGTGCCACCGCGATCCTCTCCCGTGATCACGACACGATCGAGCTGATCCCTGATGCCTTGTGGTGTGATGCGCTGGAGTTCGACGGGCGTCTCGCCGCGGGTGCCTCCGCCGAAGCGCTCGCTCTTTATGAAGGAGATTTCTTCGCGGGCATCTTCATCAGCGATGCGTCGCCCGACCTGGAGCAGTGGGCCAGCATGACCCGCGACCGGTTGCATCAGGCCGCGCTGACCACGGCGATGACGCTGGCGTCGCGCGCCGGCGACGACGGTGAGCATCTCGCCGCCATTGCGTGGGCACGAAAGGCGTCGGCGCTGGCCCCGGAGGACGAGAAGGCGGCGCGGCTTCTGATGACGCGGATGGCGGCCGCTGACGATCGTGCCGGCGCGCTGCGCGTCTACGAAATGCTGGTCGCACGGCTCGCGGCCGAGCTCGGGACCGGACCGGGTCCACTCACGCAGTCGCTGGCGGCATCGCTGCGCGACGTGATGCCGCTACCGACGTCCGCGGTCGAGCGCACTGCGCCGGCGTTCGACGTCCCAGTGGACGTCGGAACGCCGGCTGTTGTGGAGCGCGTAGCAACTGCAGAGTCGCATGCTGCTGCACCGCCGATACTGCGCCGGCGGCGGCTTGTCGTCCCTGGCATCGCGGCGCTCATGCTCGCCAGTGCGATCGCCGCGTGGTCGTTGCTGCACGCCACGCCATCGGCTGCGGGACAGGGGATTCTGGTGGCGGACTTCCACAACGCGACCCGCGATTCGTTGCTCGGACAGGCCATCACCACGGCGATCAGCATCGACCTTACCCAGTCGCAGCACGCGCGGGTGCTGACGGGGGCCGAGGTGCAAGGGGTGATGCAGCAGATGGAGCTGCCGCGAAGTGCGCGTCTCTCCGAGAGCACGGCGCGCGAGGTTGCCGAACGCGCGGGCGTCACGGCATACCTCACCGGCGAGGTGGCGTCACTGGGTACGGGCTACACGGTCTCGGCGCAGCTCGTGTCGGTCCGGAGCGGCGAGGTGCTCTCGGCCTTTCGCGAGAGTGCCGCGGATTCGACCCGGCTGCTTGCGGCGATCGACCACCTTTCGTCCCGCCTGCGCCGGCGAATCGGTGATTCGTTCTGGGCGGTACTCCGGACACCAGCGCTGGAGCGGGTGACAACCGGATCGCTGGCCGCGTTGCGGCGCTATTCCGAGGCGATTCGCATCGGCGACCAGGGCGGCGACGATCGTCGCGCCATTGGCGTGCTGCGCGAGGCCGTCGCGCTC
>JBEPVV010000109.1:0-6443 GCA_041690795.1 Gemmatimonadota bacterium
GGCATCCACCACGCCGAGCCGGCGACGCGGCGCTTGTCGGTGAGGAAGACCGTGCGTTCGAGGCGCTCGACAGTCGACACGCGCGTCGCCCGCAGGCGCGCGACCATGTCTTTCGGGATGGGCGCCGAAAAGTTGTCGACGAGATAGGACAATCCGAGCGCAAGACGGTGTGATAGTCGTCGGTCCACCGCAAAATCGAACAGCCGCTGCCAGTCGACATCGGCGCCGCGGCGCCTCAGGATCATCAGCGCATCCGGTATCCAGCGAATTGGCGTTTCCGGATCGCTGCGGACACCGTGGACGATCACGAGGAAGAGCAATCCGGTCGGATCGAGCTGTTTCACTCGCGATCCGAGAAAGTCTACCGGTTCAGCCGTGACGCGGAGTGCCTCGTCGGCTTCGTCCGACGCGGCTTCGTAGAGCACATGCCAGTGCAGGTCAATCTGCGCGCCTCCAGGTCCGTCGCACTGGATGGCGTGGCGGAAGCGCGAATAGTCGATATCGGGGTCATCGACGCTCCATCCGACCACCCGGAGCGTTTTCAGTGCGCGGTCGAGGTCGGCTGGCGCCACCATCACGTCGACATCACCCATCGGCCGCATCGCGAGCTGGTCGTAGTAGTCGAGGGCGAGCGGCGCACCTTTCAACAGCAGCACTTCGATCCCTTCGGCCGTCAACGCGGCGATTGCGGGCTGCACCGTGTGAAAGAGCCGGTTGGTGTCGTACCAGGCTCGCCGATACGCGCCCTTGAGCCGTGCCATGATCGGATCCTGCAGTCCCTGACGCTGCATGTTGGCGTACACCATCGGCAACAGTCGCACGACCTCGGAATGGAACTCGTGGGTGAGATCGACGCGCGCCCGCCAGCTGTGAAACGCGCGGAAAGACGGGTCGCCATCGCACAGCGCCGCGATGAGCAGCAAATGCTGCTCGGGCGAGGGCCAGAGATGCGCCGCCCTGGCTTCAGGCATCGTCGACGCTGGGCGGGAGTACCGCAACCTGATCGCCGACATCCGGCGCGCGTCGACGATCGAGTGATTTCTTCAGCATCCGGAGATAGTCCAGACGCAAGTGATGGTTCTGCGCGCCCGTGTTCGCGCCGTGAATTCGTCGCCGGAGCACCACCTGATCCACGACGCGGGTCGGCACGCCGGCCTCGTCCGCTCGGGCCACCCAGTCGAGGCCTTCGGCTACGCGCAGCGTTTCGTCCAGGAGGCCGACGCGGTCGATCGTTTCGCGCCGGAGCAGCATCGTTCCGAGTGCGCGCGCGTTGCTCGTCCCGGGCGGACATGCAAACGAACGGCGAATCTCGTCAGGTAACTCCGGACTCACGAACTGCTCGACCAACCCCGACACGTACCCCAAGGCAGGCTCTGCGTTCAGGGCGTCGAGGCGGCATGCCAGTCCACCACTCGTCCAGAGATCATCCGCGTCGAGAAAGGCAATCAACGCCGCTCGCGCCATTGCCATTCCCGCATTGCGCGCCGCGCCGGCACCCCGGTGCGGCTGTCGGACGCAGCGCACTGGTGATCCGAAGTGTTCCGCGATGGATGCGCTGTCATCCGTGGAGCCGTCATCAATAACGATGACCTCCATCGGCGCGGGCGACTGGCTGCAGGCGCTTTCCAGCGCCTCGCCCAGGTACGCACCGGCGTTGTAACAGGGCACGATCACGGCGATGGAAACCGGCGCCTGGTTCACAGTGGCGGCTGGTCGGCCGGCTTCGCTGTTGGCCATCCAACGGCGTCCACGTCATGGATCGGGTCGAGGAGCAGAAGGTCTTCCATGTCCGCGTACGCATTCAGTGCTGGCACCGCAAAAGCCTGTCGGACATGTCCCGCCGATGGCGATGCCCATACTGAAGTGATGATGGCCTGGCCAGGCGCGATCGTCTCGATCACGAGGCGTCGCTCGAGCAGTTCGACGACGAACGCGTCGACAGCAACTTCGAGCTCGGATCGATCGCAGTCGTAAACGCCCGCGAGCCGCTCGACGATACCCGAACGCGGCAACCCGGCCTCGATCCCCGCCCAGACCTCCGCACCGCTACCCTGCGTGCTGAAGTAATGGCCGGACGAGAGATCCATGATGACAGCTTCGCCATCGATGATTTCGCTGACGATCGACGGTGCGTTCACGCTCAAGACTGGCTCCACAGGCCGCTCCCATGATTGACGGTTGATACCGGCAGGCACGTCCCCAGAAGCGGGGGCAAGAATCGCCCCGGTCCTGGCTCAATCTATCTTCCCGGATGCCTGAACTCCCCGAAGTCGAAACGATCGTGCGCGACCTGCGCCCGCGCCTGGTCGGGCGGACGATCCGTAACGCTGCCCTGTCGCACGACAACATCCTCGCCGGCGTGACGCGTCGCACGCTGCTGAGCCAGCTGCCGGGGCGCACAATCACGGCCGTCACGCGTCGGGCCAAGCATGCGCTGATCCACACCGACACCCGGATCCTCGCCGTGCAGCCCGGCATGACCGGCGGGCTGCTCTACTACAACAGGAGGATGACGCCCGACGAGGAGAAATATGCAGTGCTGCGCTGCACACTCGGCGCGCGCACCACGCTGGTCTATCGCGACGTGCGACGGATCGGGACGCTGCGCTGGCTCACGCCGGCAGCATGGGATGCGTTTCAGCGGCGGCTGGGACCGGAGCCGCTTGATCCGGCCCTCACGGCCGAAGCGTTCGCCAACCGGCTGGGCCGTTCGCGCGGGGCGATCAAGAAGGCGCTGATGGACCAGAAGGTGATCGTCGGCGTTGGCAACATCTACGCGGCCGAGGCGCTCTTTGCGGCGAAGATCGATCCCTCGCGTCCGGCGAACAGCGTCCCCCGCGAAAAGCTGCTCGACCTGCACGGCCAGGTCCGGCGGATCCTGCAGGCCGCCATCGACAGCGCAGGCACGTCATTCCGCGACTACGTCGGCGGTACCGGCAAGAAGGGATCGTTCAAACTGAAGCTCTTTGTCTACGGCCGCGAAGGCGAGCCGTGCCGCGTCTGCGGGACGACGCTCGCGGGTACGCACGAGATCGACGCGCGAAGCACGGTGTTCTGCTGGCGCTGCCAGACCTGAGCATCCGCAGACCGGGGGTTGAGCCTCGCGCTACCTTCCAGTCGTGCTCGCTCTCGCGCTCCCCGCCACTGATCTCGCCGCCCTCCGTGTCCGTGTCCTGCGGCTCGCTGAAGAGCGGCCCGGTACCTACCGCATGCTCGATGGCAGCGGCCGGGTGCTCTATGCCGGCAAGGCCAAATCGCTGCGAACCAGGCTCATGTCGTACTTTCGCGCCAGTTATCCCGACGACAAGCAGGCGCGCATTCTCCACGCAGCCAGCGACATCGTCTTCGACTACACACCAAGCGAATTTGCCGCGGCCCTCGCCGAGTTGAAGCTGATTCGCCAGCACCGGCCGCCGTTTAACGTCGCGATGAATCGCTCGAAGCGATATGGCTTCCTCGTCCTCACCGACGAAACTGCGCCCCGTCTGGTAGCGACGGGAACACCCGAGCGTTTGCGCGGGCGCACTTACGGACCCTTGCCGTCGCCGGCACGCGCCTCGACTGCGGCGCGGACCCTCTCCGACCTCCTCGGCCTGCGCGACTGCCGCGCCGACATGCCGATGCACTACGCCGAACAGGGCGATTTCTTCGATGAGCCCCGCCACGCGGCGTGTGCGCGCTACGACTTCAAGACCTGCCTCGGACCATGCGCCGGCGCCGTGTCGGAGACGAACTACCTCGCGCGGGTCGAAGTGGCGGCGACGTTCTGCGAAGGACGGGGCGTGGCCCCGATCGACCGGATCATCCAGGAAATGACGACGCGAGCAGAAGCCTCCGATTTCGAGGGCGCGGTCAGGTGGCGGGAGAAGTTCGAATCGCTGGAGTGGCTGCTTGCGGCGACGACCCGGGCGCGCGCGTCGCTCGAGCTGCTCACGTTCACGTACCGGGAGCCGGGAGCCCGTGGCGACGATCGCATGTACTTGATCCGGGGCGGCGAGGTGCGGGCCTGCTATCCCGACCCGGTGACGCCGCTCGAACGGGAGATGTTTGCGGGAGCGGTGCGGGAAGAATGCAGCAAGCCCTTGCCCCCGCTGCCGCGCGTCGACGCCGGACGTCTTCACGAGCGGTTGCTGGTGCTCTCGTGGTTCAGGACCCACCCGGAAGCCTGGCGGCGGACGACCCCGCTGAGCCCGTCATGACACTTTTTTTCGGGCATTGCCGCTTTCTCAGGTAGAACCCCACCTGGAGTGCGACGATGATCCGTAATGGTCTGGCAGTTCTCCTCGCAGCCCTGATTGTCACGGGCTGCTCGTCCAAGAGCAGCACCGGCGACACGACGACCTACTCGGTGACCGTCGTCACAGCTCCCCCCAGCTCGGCCGCGGCCAGGAGTACGGTCCCGATCTCGCTGCGCGTCAACAAGTCAGTCAACGGCGCGGCAGCCGCACCTGCCAGTGGCATCACCGTGACGTTCGCCGTGACCGCGGGCGGAGGCACCGTCGGCGGTGCCACCACGTCGACCGTCACCAGCGGCGCCGACGGCCTTGTCGCCACCAGCTGGGTCCTGGGGCCGACGGTCGGGACGCAGACCCTCCGCGGTTCGACTTCGGCCTCGGTGTTTGCCGACGTCACCCTGAACGCGACACCCGCCGTGCTGCCGGTAGCGGAACTCGGGTTCGTTACACCCCCTGCGACCTCCGGCGTGTCCGGACAAGTGCTCGCACCGCAGCCGACGGTGCAGCTTCGCAGCGCCGATCACGCGCCCGTCGCGCAGAGCGGCGTGGTCGTCACCGCCGCGCTCGCCACCGGGACAGGCACTCTGTCGGGTAGCACAACCGCAACAACCGATGCGAGCGGCAACGCCACATTCTCGGGACTGGCGATTACCGGCGCAACCGGCGCGTTCACACTCCGTTTCTCAGCGACGGCGGGCGGACAGACGTTCACGCTGACATCCACGAACATCCAGGTGACGCTGCCGTCGCTGGCGTTCAAGACGCCACCGACCAGCAATCCGCTGACAGGTGTGCCGTTCCTGGTACAACCGGCTGTGCAGCTCACCGACGGCAACGGAACGCCGGTGGCGCGTGCAGGTATCGTGGTGACCGCATCGGTGGCGAGTGGTGGCTCAACACTGGGCTTGCCGACCGGAAGCAGCTTCACACTCTCGGCGACGACCGATGCCAACGGCGTTGCCGCCTTTCACGACCTGCTGTTGAGCGGCGCATCGAACAACACGCTCACTTTTGCCGCGCCCGGGTACGCATCGGTCACGTCGGGCAACCTTTCGGTCAACGGCAATGGCAGCATGACGTCGCTGGTGAACTCGACGCCACTTGGCCCATTCATCGGAAGCGCCGGCGACATCAGGTACTACACCTTCCAGGTGCCCCTCGGCACGGTGTCGATGGACTTCGCTACCTACAGCGGAGGCGGCAGTGTCGAGCTTTTCGTCCGGAATGGCACGCCGCCAACGACGTCCGACTTTGACTGTCACATGGCTGTGGCGGGCTCATCGCAGCAGTGCGCGACACCAGCAAACCCGACCGGCCTGTACTACGTCGCAGTCCGGAACCTCACCGACGTGACCGGCAACCGGTTCCGTGTAAACGCGTACAACTCGAACTGCAGTCACACACCAATTTCGATCGGATCGCCGTTCGTGGGCACGCTCAACCTGGGCACCGCATGTGCCGTTGAGCAGGACCGGCTCATCAACAACCGATATACGCTGACGGTACCAGCGACGCAGGCGTTGACGATCACCGCCAATTCCAACTCGAACACGAACACGATCTTTGTTGCCTTCCACCAACTTGGCTCGCAGTGGACCTACTACGCACCCTTCGATTCCGAACCGCAGAGCACCGGCCCCATTCTCTTTGCGGCCGGCACATATGAGGTCATTGTCGGCGATGGTGCCGAGAACGATGAGACTCGTACCTACAACGTGCTGTTCGGCGCGATGCCGTCCAATCCAGGCGGTTGTAACGCACTTCAGCTACCGTCCAATGCCCTGACGATCGACTTGGTGCTGACGACCGCCGACTGCATTGGCTCGACCACCAGCACCCGGTCGCAGCGGCTCATCGTCCTGCTGGCAGCCGGGCAGACGGTGACGGCGACGATGGGTTCGACGCAATTCGATCCGGTGTTGAAGGTGCTGGCAGGCGGCGATCTCACCGTCACGCCCACGATCCTGGCAACGGATGACAACAGCGGAGGTGGAACGACGGCGAAGGTGAGCTTCACGAATACCGATCCCGCCAACAACCAGCAGTTCACCATCGAAACGACCTCGGCCCTTCCCAACGGCCTCGGCGGCTACACGCTGTCAATCAACGTTTCGCCGGCGTATTACAACCTGCGAGCGCGCGGTTCGACGCCTCCTCGCCGAGCGCCGGCGAACCCGCGGTTCGGCCAGCTGTTCGACTACCCGTACT
>JBEPVV010000110.1:0-6428 GCA_041690795.1 Gemmatimonadota bacterium
GCGACCTTGGTGATCTCCAGGCTCTCGTAGCCGTCCACCTTGACCAGCGCGTCGGGTCCAAGCGCCTGAAGAATGATATTGCGACGCTCGCTCGCTTCGGCTTGCTCTTCGGTCAGTTCGCCAACGTCGACCAGGCGTTGCGTGAGCGACTGGTCGCGCGTGAGCTGCCGAGTTTCGCGATTGCGGACCAGATAGCCGCGCGAGTCGCCGATCTGCGCCAGCACGAGGCGATCGCGCCAGATGCCGGCCACCGTCGCGGTGGTGCCCATGCCGCGTACTTCGGGGTGCTCGCGGGCGTAGTTGTGGATTTGCAGATTGGCGAGTTCGACCGCCTCGCGCAGTCGGTGGGCGAACTGGGTCTCCGACACCTGCTGATCGCTCTGCCAGGTGTCGACGAGGTAGCGATGGATGCTGGTCGCGGCCATCTCGCTCGCGACCTCGCCCGCAGCGGCGCCGCCCATGCCGTCGGCGACGAGATAGAGCGCGCCGCGCTCGCCGATCTGCAGCTCCTGCGTGCGCGATTCGCGCACGGGAGACGCGGTCGCAAGGTCGGCAACAAGGAAGGTGTCCTCGTTGTGGTCCCGGCTGCGCCCGCGATCGGTGAGGGCATAGAACGTAGCGCGAACTTGCGGCGTAGCGTTCTCCTGGGTGAAATGCCTGTGAGCGCTGCGGGAAGATAGGAAGCACCCCGGAAGGCGGCAACCCGATTGGAGTCTAAGTGACGGCATTCAAGCGGCTTACGATTTGGCTCCACGTCGTGCTGGCTGGAGCCCCGTGGTCGGCGCGCGCGCAGCAGCCGGTGACGCTTCCCCCGCCACCTCCGGCCAGTCGCGCGGCGTTGCGCTTGCACGTGAGCTACCCGGCCCCCGGTTCGACCGTCGCGTCAACCGATTCGATCTTCGTCTACGGGTCGACCGGCACCAGCGGTGCCGTCGTCACCGTCAATGGGCAGCCGGCCCACGTGGCGTCCAACGGCGCCTGGCTCGCATGGGTTGCGTTGCCTCGCGACTCGGCGCCGGTGCTGGCGGTGCGTGCGCGCCGCGGCGGCGACTCCGCGACCGCGCAAGTTTCCGTCGCACGTGCCGGCTGGCTGCGCGAGACGGGTGCGTGGATCGACCGCACCTCGGCCTCGCCGGTCGGCTCGATCTGGGTTCCGCGCGAAGAAGCCGTTGCGTTGTCGGTCCGCGCGGCGCCCGATGCCGCCGTGCGCCTCATCATGGCGGACGGCACCGTCGTGCAGCTCACTGCCGACTCATTGGCCACGCCCGTGCCGACCGGTATCCGCGACTTCGATCGCGACGACCGCAACCTTCGCACACGGGCTCGTGGCGATCGCTACGTCGGCGTGCTCCCGGCCGGAGCCGGCGGACGCGTCGGCGATCTCGAGCTGGGCGCCGGAACGGCGGGCAACGCGGCGGTGCTCGAAGTATCCCGTGGAGGCCTCGTCCGCCGCATGGCATGGCCGATTTCCGTGACGCGGACGACGGCACCGGCACGGTCCGTCGTTCTTGACGATGACCCTGAGCATCGTGGCGGGACCGATCGCCTCAGCATCGGGCGTGCGCTACCAGGGGGCACCTATTCCTGGTTCTTTCCCCAGGGCACCCGCGCCCGCGCCGATGCGCGCGTGAACGGGCTGGTCCGCCTCCGACTCGCATCCGATGCGATCGCGTGGGTCCCGGTGGCCGACGTGCATCTCGCCTCAGCCGCGGATGATCCGCGTCCGGCGGTGATGGGTTCGCTGACGATGACATCGTCGAACGGGATGGTGCGCCTCCGTATTCCGCTGACCCGTGCGGTTCCGTCGAGCGTAGACGAGGACGCACAGAGTGTGACGATCACGCTCTGGGGCGCCGTCAGCGACGCGAACTTCACTCGCTATGGCGCGGGCCAGGATTTCGTGGAGTTGCTTTCCTGGAAACAGGATGCCGCTGACCGCGTCGTCCTGTCGGTCCGCTTCCGGCGCATGTTATGGGGATGGCGTTCGCAGGTCGAAGGCAACGACCTCGTGTTCGAGTTTCGCGCTCCACCAACTCGCGATCCGGCGCGTCCGCTCGCCGGGCGACTGATCGTCGTTGACCCCGGACACCCACCTGATGGGGCGTGCGGGCCAACCAATTACTGTGAGCCCGAGGTCAACCTCGCGGTCGCCCGCCTCGTCCGTGATGCGCTGATGGCCGGTGGCGCCCGCGTCGTGATGACCCGCGCGTCCGACGTGCCCGTCGAGCTCTGGCCGCGCGTGGCGCTGGCCGATTCGATCGGCGCCGACCTGCTGATCTCCATTCATCACAACGCCCTTCCCGACGGCGTCAATCCGTTCACCAACAACGGCACCAGCACCTTCTTCAACCACCCGAACTCCATCGGCCTCGCGCGGGCAGTGCAGGCCCGCCTTCAGGTCACGCTGGGCCTCCGCGATCTGGGCGTGGCGCGCGGCGACTTCGCGCTGGTGCGGGCGACATGGTATCCGGCGATCCTTACCGAAGGCCTTCACCTGATGGTACCGGAGCAGGAAGCGCTGATGCGAACCGTCGCAGGCCAGCGCCGTTACGCCGCCGGAATCGTCGAAGGTATTACCGCTTTCTTACGCAATTCCACCACGCCACGGCCTCTCCGGCGACAGTAGGCCGCAACGCGCATCCGCGGGCGCGATCCCGACATAGATTCAGTGATGGCTTCCCCTCACGCATGGCGATGCAGTTGCCGCTCCACGACCGCGGTGGCGGGGTTGCTGTTTGCTGCGCTGACACCCGGGACGGCCCAGACCGTGTCGCAGCGGACCCAGCTCGAGGTCTTCCGCGACTCGATCGCGCTGGTGCACGATTCGACGGCGCTGATCGCCGCAGAGAAGAGGCTGATCGGCCACGCAGCGCACGAAGCGCGCGACAGCGCGATGACGCATCTCGAGCTGGGCTTCATCGCCCTGCGACTTGGCGACGTCGCCGGGCACAAGCACTTCGAGGATGCTGGCTCGGAATTTCAGTGGGTCGTCGACCTGCAACCCACGTGGCCCTACGGCTGGTTCGGACTCGGCCTCGCCGAACTGGGCACTGGCGACGCCGCGATCTCGGTGCTGCGCGGCTTGCAGGCGGCACTCGGGAAGGACGCGCTGACGCGGTCGGCGAACGACTTCGCGCGGAGTGCGGAGGTCGATCCCTCGTTCGTGCGCGGGCTGGTCGAACTGTCCAACACCGCGCTGCGGCAGCGCATCAACCTCCGGCTCGGTGTGGCGCTGGCAGCACTCCGCCGTGCAGCGAGCACGCCGGCGGGTTCGAACCCCGAAGTGCTCCTTGCGCGTGCGCGGGTCGAGCGCGAAGTCGGCAGTGCCGATTCGGCGCGCATCGCCATCAATGCGTTGGTGGCGCGGCAGCCGGCGTCGCCCACCGTGCTGCTGGAAGAATCGCGCGTCCTCTTTGCGCTCGGAGATGCCAGTGGGGGCGAGGCGTGGTACCGCGGGCTGGAGCACGCCGACACGGCGGCACTCGCGCTCTACCGCGCCGATCTCCTCTTCGTCCTGCCCGACAGCGTGCTGCGCGCCTTCGATGCGGCAACCGGCCCGGCACGCGGCGCGCTGATGCGGCGGTTCTGGACCCTGCGCGACGACGACGAGCTGCACGCGCGCGGTGAACGACTCGCCGAGCATTATCGGCGGCTCGAGTATGCACGGCGCAACTACCGGCTGGCCTCCACCCATCGTCACTACGACATCGTCGAGCGCTATCGTCCGCCGGTCGCGGACTTCGACGACCGCGGCGTCGTCTACATCCGTCAGGGGACGCCCGACGCACGCGCCTCGCTCGAACTTCCCGGCGTGCCTTTCAACGAATCGTGGGTCTATCACCGTGGCGATCAGCCCGATCTCCTTTTTCACTTCGTTGCCCGCGAAGGCGTCACCGATTTCCGGTTGATCGAGAGCGCGCTGGACATCCTGGGATATGCCAGCGCGGTTCGCCTGGAAAGTACCGGCGACATCCAGGGCCGCGATGCGCCCATGGTCCAGAATTTCCTCAATCGTGCGCGAGGCATCAGCGTCGACAGCGCCGCGCACCTGCGCCAGCGTTTCAGCGACGCCGCGATGTCACGGACCGCGGAAGCGATCCTGCGGTCACGGCAGCCGCTCAATCCGGTCTACTCGAAGCTGCTCGGCTCCGGCAGGGGCAGTGCCTCGGGGCTCGAATCCGACGAGCGAACGCTGGGCAGCCGGAGCATCCGGCTCGGAACGTCGAGTGACAGCTGGCGGCGCGCGTACGCTGCCGAACTTCCGGCCCGGGCCAGCGTGATCGCGGCCGGCGGCGATTCTGCGACGCCGCGGCTGCACCTCGTCTACGCCATCCCTGCCGGCGCACTGGGCAATGGCGATCATGCGCCGCGCATTCGCGCGTCGGTGCTGGCACTCGACGGCCGCAAGGCGGCATCGATCGACACCATCGACACCGGGTACCGACTGGTATCTACCCCGGCTGGTGATCAGCTCGTCGGCATGCTGGTGCTGCCGGTCAGCGGCGGTAGATATACCGCGCGCGTCGCCGTCGAGACCCGGCGCGCCGGGGTGACCAGCGATCGCGACACGCTCCTTGTTGCCCCGCGGCATGGGTCGATGCCCGGTCTCTCCGACGTCGTGCTCGGCAGCCGCGACGTTCCGCTCTTCTGGATAACCGCCGACGGCGACACGACCTGGGTCAACCCGGTCGAGGTCTTCCGCTCGTCCGAGCCGATGCAGCTCTACTTCGAGGTGTCGGGAATTGCGCGCGACTCGAGTTACCGGGTGGAGATGACGGTCAGCCGCCCAGGTTCGCATTCGTTCCTCCACCGCCTCTCGGGCATCTTCGGGAGCAGCGGCGCCGCCCTGCGGCTGGCCTTCACGCAGCCACCGTCCCGGGCCGATTTCACTACCGTGCATCGCGAACTCGTGCTCCAGAAGCTGAGTCCCGGCCGGTATGTACTCGACGTGACGGTGCTCGCCGCCGGTGGCGAGCGGGCAACGCGACACCAGGAATTCACGGTGGTTCGATGAGGGAGTTCGCCATTGCGCGGGTGCTCGGCGTCGTCGCCGCGCTGATTGTGACGGGAACTGGCATGTTGCCTGCCCAGCAATCGGTGCAGCGCGGGCAGGTCTTCCGGTTGCGCGATTCGCTCGCCGTGTCGCGCGACACGACGGCGCTCGTTGACCTGGAGCGTCGCGGCGTCGACAGCGCGCGCCGGAATCGCGAGGATGCGATGCTGCATCTCCGGGTTGGATTCGTCGGATTGCGTCTCGCCGAAATCACCGGCGACGCGGGGCATTTTCGCGACGCGGAAGGCGAATTCCAGTGGGCCACGGAGCTTCAGCCGAAGTGGCCGCTGACGTGGTACGCGCTCGGCCGCGCCGAATTGGCGGAGGCCGACGTCTTCCCTTCGGGGCTGCGCGGACTCTTCGCCTCCTTCGGGCACGACGTCTTCGACCAGCCGGCGCGCGACCTCGCCCGCAGCGCCGAAGTGGACTCGACCTTCACGTACGGCGTCGAGCAGCTCACCAACGGTGCCCTTGATCGCGGCAGCCGGGCGCACCTGACGACGGCGCTCGCAGCACTTCGCCAGCTGGCGCGCGCGCCGGCGGGGCGCACACCGGCGCTGCTGCTGGCTCGCGGCCGGATCGAGCGCGAAGTTGGTGATGCGGACTCCGCCATCGCTGCGTTCGATGCGCTGCTCGCCCTCAATCGGTACAGCTCCGTCGCCCTGCTGGAGTCATCACGCACACGCCTGGCGGCCGGGCGCATCGGTGGCGTGATGCCGTGGTACCTCGGCCTGTCGCTCGCGGACTCGGTCACGCTGCCGCTCTATCGGTTCGATCTGTCGCTGGTGATGTCCGATTCTGCGCTGCGCGCATTCGATGCCGCCAAGGGCCACGATCGCGCACTTGTGGCGCAGCGCTTCTGGGATTCGCGCGATCCCGAAACAGCAAACGGCAGCCCCGAGCGCCTGCGCGAGCACTACCGCCGGCTGGCGTACTCCCATCGTATGTACGCGCTGGTGTCGCCGGCGCACCGCTACGACACCTTGTCTCGCTTCGATCCGACCGGATCGCGCTTCGACGATCGTGGCCGCATCTATGTCCGCCACGGCGAGCCTGATGCGCGAACGACGCTCAACATGGCGGGCATCCCGCCCAATGAATCGTGGCTCTACCGGCGGGCGTCGGGCGACCTGCTCTTCAACTTTGCCGAACCCGACAGTGCCCAGGGATTCCGGATGTACGAGAGCCTCCTCGACATCGTCGGCCTCGGCGCGGCGGCACAGCACACGGGGCAGGGTGATGTCAGCGGTCGCCTGGCGAACGGCACTGCGATCGCAACCTATGGCGCCGCCTGGACCGCGCAGGCGGCGGAAGAAATCCTCTACTCGCGGCAGAAGCTGAGCCCGGTCTACGCCAGGATGCTGTCCTGTCTCTT
>JBEPVV010000111.1:0-6383 GCA_041690795.1 Gemmatimonadota bacterium
GTGCACGGCATCGACGAGGCCGAATCGGCGGTCGCGAGCGGCGTCGATGCGCTGATCGTCGGGGCGATCTGGGACACCGCATCCCACCCGGACGGGGCCGCCGCGGGAACCACGCTGCTGCACGACGCGGTTTCGCTGGGCGTGCCGGTGTACGCCATCGGTGGCGTGACGACAGCACGGGCGCGCGAGGCGCAGGCGACCGGTGCGTGGGGCGTTGCCGCCATTACGTCGCTCTGGGATGTCGCCGATCCGTACCGTGCCGCCGTCGATATGGCGGGCGTGTGGAGTGGCGGGTGAATCACGTTGACCCCGAGGTCGTGAACTGATGCAGCTGACCATCAATGGATCGGCGCGCGAGATCACCGCCGTCGCCACAGTCGAGGAGCTGCTGCGGCAGCTGGCGCTCGACCCACGCGGCGTCGTCGTCGAGCGCAACCGCGAAATTGTCCGGCGGCCCCTGGTGGCGACCACGCCGGTGCGTGACGGCGACGTGATCGAGATCGTGCACTTTGTCGGAGGAGGCTGAGATGCTCGAGATCGGCGGACAACGCTTCTCGTCGCGCCTGCTGGTCGGCACCGGCAAGTATCGCAGCAACGACGAGATGCTGCGCGCCATCGAGGCGTCGGGCAGCGGCGTCGTCACCGTCGCTGTTCGCCGCGTCAATCTCGACCGGGCCGACGATGCGGGCATTCTGCATCACCTTGGCGCTGACCGCTATTTCCTCCTGGCCAACACCGCCGGCTGCTATTCGGCGGATGAAGCAATTCGCTACGCTCGCCTGGGCCGCGAAGCCGGCTTCAATGACTTCGTGAAGCTGGAAGTGATCGGCGATCGGGAGACGTTGCTCCCCGACGTCGCCGGCCTGCTGGAGGCCACCGTGGTGCTGGCGCGCGAAGGGTTCAAGGTCCTGGCGTACACCAACGACGATCTCGTCACCGCCTTGCGACTCGAAGCCGCTGGGGCCGTCGCGGTCATGCCGCTTGCGTCGCCCATCGGTTCCGGGCTGGGCCTCCTCAATCCCTACTTCATCCGCACCATCAAGGCACGCTTGAGCGTGCCGGTGATCGTCGACGCCGGTGTGGGCACGGCGTCCGACGCCTGCCTCGTGATGGAGCAGGGCGTCGACGGCATCCTGATGAACACCGCCATCGCTGAAGCCGCTGATCCCGTGCGAATGGCCACGGCAATGCGACTCGGAGTCGAAGCTGGTCGCGCCGCATACCTCGCTGGCCGGATGCCGCGTCGCGAAGTCGCCGTGCCGTCGAGCCCCACCACCGGGTTGCTCGACTGACCGAAGCTGGCCTCGCACCCCGCCGCGCCGCACTGGCCATTCTTACCGCAGTGCGTGGCGGCGTGCCGTTCGACAGCGCGCTCGAACGCGAACTGCGCCCGCTGCACGACGCCGATCGACGCCTGGCACACGCACTCGCGGCGGGGATCCTCCGCCAGTCGGCAGTCATGGATACCGTGCTCTCTCCGTTCATCGCGCGCGGCATCGCGTCGGTCGCCCCCGTGACACTCGATGTCCTGCGCCTTGGCACGTACCAGCTGCGGATGCTCGAACGAATTCCGGCGCATGCCGCGGTCACCACCACCGTGGCACTCGCACGCGAAGCCGTCGGCGAACACGGTGCCGGCTTTGCCAATGCCGTCATGCGCCGCGTTGCCTCGACCGCGCCAGAGCCGACGAGCGCGCTTCCGTCGCTGCCTGACCTGCGTGATGATCATCAATCTCATCCGCCATGGCTCGCGGAACGGTGGATCGCGCGCTTCGGTGCCAAGGATGCGGCGGCGTTGATGCGCTGGAACAATTCACGTCCTGCGCTGGTCCTGCAGCCCGCCCGCGAAGCCATCGATGCACTTCGGGAGCGTCTCCGCGTCGCTGGCGTTGCGCCTGCCGTTGCGCCGTTCGACGGTGGACTTGTGGCCACGGCAAGCCATCCCGAACGACTGCCAGGATACGACTCCGGCGCGTTCTTCGTGCAGGACCCCGCCCAGGCGCTGGTCGTACGCTTCGCCGCGTTCAGCCCGGCCAGTCTGGTATTCGACGCCTGCGCGGCACCAGGCGGCAAGACGCTCGGGCTCAGCCGCCGCGCTGCGACCGTCATCGCCGCAGATCGCTCGCGGCCGCGCGTGCGGCGCCTGCGCCAGAACCTTGCCCGCGCGGGGCGCGGCAACGAATTCGTCATCGTGGCCGACGCGTCGCAGCCGCCGGTGCGCCCACTCAACGCCGTGCTGCTCGACGCGCCCTGCCTGGGGACCGGCACCTTCGCGCGGCACCCGGATGCGCGGCTTCGCGTGAACGAACCGGCGCTGCATCGGCTCGCTGCCGAACAGGCTGCCCTGCTCGACGCACTCGCCGACCGGATCGCCCCTGGCGGCGTGCTATGTTACGCCACATGCTCGCTCGAACCGGAAGAAAATGAAATGCAGGTTGCCGCGTTCCTGCAGCGCCATCCCCACTTCCGGCGCCAGCCCCCGGCGGGATTTCCCCCGGCGTTGCTGACGCCCGCGGGCGACCTGCAGACGCTGCCGCAGCGCGATGGCATCGACGGCGCGTTCGCCGCGCGACTGGTCTCTGCGTGCTGAAGCCGCGCTCCGCCGCCGCCCGCCGCACGCTGGTCCTGATTGGCGTTATCGCCGCAGCCGCCGCCGCGGGCTACGTCGTGACGTGGGCGATCTTTCCGGCGCCGATCGTGACACGCCCCGTCAAGGTTCCTGCGTTGCGCGGCGAGCCGCTGGAGTCCGCGATGGATCAACTCACCAAGCTCGGACTTCGCGGCAGGGTATCAGACACGACGCCCGATCCGATGACGGCCATCGGCACCGTGTCGTGGCAGTCGCCTGCGCCAGAGACCGTGCTACCTCAGGGTTCCGCCGTGAAGATCGGCGTGAGCCGGGGCGCGCCGAGTGTCGCGATGCCGCAGGTTGCCGACCTCGACGTCGCGCTCGCGCGGCAGGTGATCGATGCGGCAGGCCTCAAGGTCAGCAGCGTCGACACGCTGGCGCAGGACACCGACTTCGGCACCGTGATCTCGACCAGCCCGCAATCAGGCTCGACGCTCAAGGCCGGCGACAGCGTCTCGCTGACCATCAGCAGCGGACCAGTGTCGATCCCGGTTCCCGACCTGACGGGACTTGCGGTCGTGGCGGCGCGCGAGCGCCTCAATGCGAGCGGATTGCGCGTTGGCGCGCTGCTGCAGCGGTTCGAAGGCCGTGCCGGCACGGTGCTGGCGCAACGTCCCGCGCCCGGCGAACTCGTGATCCGCCAGAGTGCGGTTGATCTCACCATCAGCGGGACCTTGCCATGACCGTGCGGATCACGCCCAGCATCCTCAACGCCGACCTTGGCCGACTGCGCGAACAAGTCGCCGAAATCGAGGCAGGCGGGGCCGAGTGGGTGCATGTCGACGTCATGGACGGACACTTCGTCCCGGCGCTGTCGTTCGGCGCGCCGATCATCCGCGCGCTGCGCCGCATCACCGATCTTCCGCTCGACGTGCATCTCATGGTCGAACGCCCCGAACAGTACATCGACGAATTTGCCGCGGCGGGCGTGAGCAACTTCACCTTTCACCCCGAAGCGACCACGCACGTGCAGCGCCAGCTGGCACGCGTGCGGGCAAGCGGCATGGTAGCCGGCCTCGCGCTCAATCCCGCGACGTCTACCGACGTCATCACCGAAGTGGCCGCGGATCTCGACCTGATCCTGCTGATGTCAGTGAACCCGGGGTTTGGCGGGCAGCGCTATCTCCCCGCGGCCACGGGAAAGATCCGGCGCGTTCGCGCGATGATGACTGACCTCAACATCACCGCGTCGCTTGAAGTCGACGGCGGCATCACCACCGACACCATCGCCGAAGCGCACGCCGCCGGCGCCGACACCTTCGTGGCCGGCACCGCGATCTTCGCGAGCGATGATCTCGCAGAAGCGGTACGTACGCTCAAGCGGGCCTGCCTGGTGCGGATCTGACGATGGGCGTACCGTGGCGGGGTGCCGCGGCAATCGTCGTCGCGCTGAGCGTCGGCGCATGGTGGCTTATCCGCACCGCCCCGCCACGCGTCGACGTGGGCGCACTCGCGCCCGACTTCACCGCAACCAACCTTGCCACCGGTCAGGTGGTGTCGCTGCACACCGCGTATCGCGACAAGGTCACGCTTGTCAACATCTGGGCGACATACTGCGTGCCATGCAAGCAGGAAATCCCCGCCATGGATTCGCTGTATCGCGCGCTCGGCACTCGCGGCTTCCGCATTGCCGCCGTGAGCATCGATCGCGCGCCGGCGGATGTGGTGCAGCGTTTCGCCCGCGATCTCCGCATCTCGTTCGATGTGCTCTACGATCCCTCCGGCCTCATTGAACAGCGCTACCAGACCACCGGGGTTCCCGAAAGCTTCCTGGTCGACAAGAGCGGTCACATCGTCCGGATCGCGCAGATGGCCGCGCCCTGGAACTCGCCGGAAAATCACCGGATCATCGAACAGCTGCTCGACGCACCCGCGAGCTGATGCCCTGATGCGCTCCACCCGCCGCGCCTGGCTCGGCGTCATCTGCGTGGTGGCAGCGCTCGCCGCCGGCACCTGGGCTGCGATCCGGTTCGTGCCGGCGGCCGAAGGCACCCAGGTCGGCGCACGCGCCCCCGACTTCAGGCTGGTCCGTCTCCCCGGCAACGACTCGGTCGACCTGCGCGCGCGCTACGCGGGTCACGTGACGCTGATCAATCTCTGGGCGACATGGTGTCACCCCTGCCTGCAGGAAATGCCGTCGATCGAACGACTCTACCAGGCGTACCGCGATCAGGGGTTCCGCGTCGCCGCCGCGAGCATCGATCGTGGCGCGTCGACTCCGGTGCTCGCGTTCGCGCAAAGACTCGGGCTCTCGTTCGACGTGCTGCACGACCAGGGCGGCGCGATCCAGGAGACGTTTCACGCCATCGGCGTGCCCGAGAGCTTCCTCCTCGATCGTCACGGCCGCATTCGCTACATCTCGCTGGGCGGCGAAGCGTGGGATTCTCCAGTCAATCGCGCGCGCATCGAGCTGCTGCTCAAGGCGAGCGACTGAGATGCGAGTCCTCGGCATCGAGACTTCATGCGACGAAACGTCGGCCGCCGTACTCCGTCGTGACGTCGACGGTGTCACGCTGGATGGACTGGCGATCCTTTCGCAGGATATCCATCGCATCTTCGGCGGCGTGGTGCCCGAACTGGCGTCCCGCGCCCACCTCGTAGCGATCGACCAGGTCGTCGACGACGCACTCGCCCAGGCCGGAGCCTCGCTCAGCGACATCGATGCGATTGCCGTGACGCGTGGCCCGGGGCTGCTGGGATCCCTGCTGGTTGGCGTCACCTGGGCGAAGACCGTGGCGTGGCGGGAGGACCTTCCGATCATCGGTGTGCACCACCTTGAGGGGCATCTCTTTGCCCCGACCCTCGAGTCGCGCGACGTCAAGCCGCCGTTCACGGCGCTGCTGGTCAGCGGCGGCCACACACTCCTCCTCGATGTTCCTGCGTGGGGCGAGTATCGCCTGCTCGGCCAGACGCGTGACGATGCCGCTGGCGAGGCGTTCGACAAGGTCGGTTCGCTGCTGCAGCTCGACTACCCCGCGGGCGCCGCGCTCGAACGGTTGGCCGCAACCGGATCACCGGGACGCTTCGTCTTTCCGCGCCCGCTGCTGCGCCACACGGCGTATGCGCCCGGTGAGCGGTTCGCATTCTCGTTCAGCGGGCTCAAGACCGCGGTGTTGCGGGCGGTCGAGAAGAGCGATGACATCGGACGCGACCGCGCCGACATCGCGCGCGGCTTCCAGGATGCCGTCATCGAGGTGCTGGTGAAGAAGACGGTAATGGCGGCGGATGCGTTCGCACGCGATCTTGTGGTCCTGGGCGGCGGTGTCGCATGCAACCGCGCCCTTGCCGACGCGATGCGTAACGCGGTGGGGCCGAGCGGCCGGGTCGCCGTGGCGGCACCGCGTTTCAACACTGACAACGCCGCGATGATCGCGGCAGCCGGGAGCTGGCGCCTGATGCAGGGAGAACGAGACGGTCATGACCTCGACGCGCGCGACACGCTGCCCTTGCCCGGCCTGACCATGATGCCCGACGGAGTCACGACATGATCACCGCGTATCCGTTCGGATTTCAGGTCGGCTCGATCCATATCACCGGCTTCGGCATCATGATGATGCTCGCGTTCCTGGTCGGCGGCTGGCTCATCGATCGTGAATGTCGCCGAAATGCGTTTGCGTCCGACTACGCTGGCGACATCATCTTCGGCGCGGTGATCGGCGGCATCATCGGCGCCAAGCTCTGGTTTGTGGCGCTGCCTGGACACGGGCTGACCACCCTGCTCGATCGGGGCGGGCTCGTCTGGTACGGCGGCTTT
>JBEPVV010000112.1:0-6406 GCA_041690795.1 Gemmatimonadota bacterium
GCCTTGGTGCAGGTGGCAAGCAGCCTGCCTACCTCCCGCTGCCGGCTCTCTGTCATGCGACTGCGGATCGACGCCACGAAGATGGAGGCCACGGGAGATTGCGTACGGTCGCGGATGATCCGCCCGAGGGCGGTCACGTCGAGTGCCGCACTGCCTTCGTCGACGGCAAGACCTCGCTCGCGCGTGGTCGACACCGCCTTGTGCAGCATGCTCACCGAGAGTCGGTAGCGTTGCAGTTGCGGCGCGACCGCCTTGACGGCAACCTTCACGTCCGCGTCGCTCAGCGCCGCAAGAATCGCAATGCCTCCGGCCCCCACGCCGAGCGGGTGACGATCGCCCACCGTTCGCGTCATCGTCTGGATCGGGAAGTTGCCGGCGATGCGATTGAGGCAGACGGTCTCGAAGCCACTGCGCACGACCAGGAAGACCATGTCGCCGGTGGCGTGTGCGAGCGCGTGGAGCGCCGCCTGTGACACCTCGCGAAGGTTGGTCTCCGGCAGCGCGGCCAACCCCAGCTCGTACAGCAAAGGGCCGAGGCGGTAACCGCGCACGGGGTCGCGAGCAAGCAGCCGCTCATACACCAGCCGCTGCAGCAAGCGGTGCGCCGTGGACTTGTCGAGCGATGCCATCGCGGCGATGTCCAGGAGACGCAAGTTGCGCGACTGGCTCGAAGCAATGAGCCTGAGCAGTTGAACCGCGCGGCCGACGGTCTGGGAAGAGGGTGGGGACGAAGAAGTGCTCACGCTTTCTTCTCAAAGAGTGATATGTCGATGGTCCGGCGTAGTCTGGCTGCAGCCAAGAGAGTCTGCATCGTGATCGACCGCCCTGAACCTCTGTTTTGCGCCTGCTACGGCGACAACGCTTTGCCAAACCACGCGCAGCGGCGATGACGCACGCAGCTTAATGAGTATGGCGGAAGCAGGGAATAGTTTGCGGGTTTTTACCTATCACGATTCTCAATATGCGGAACGCCTAAACCACATTGTTTGACATTCCTGTTGCCGCGATCCTAGGATCTGCCACAAGTGATTCGCTGCTCGCGAGTCCGGGCTGCATCTCCTCGCGGTGATGGGCCACGACCTCGTGATTGCGAACTCTCCGGAGGCGCTGCAGGCGCGCTCTCCGTCAATCACTGAAAGGGTGATGCGTGGCAGTCATTCATGAGCTGACGACACTGGAGATCAAGGGCTTCAGCAACGCTAGCGTCTACAAGGCGCTCGAGCGTTCGCTGCCGACCTCCGGTGGACGGCTGCTGGGGGTCTTCGCATCCGACATCGGCGAACTCGGCCGCGTACTCCTGCTGCGCGAGTTCGACGACGCGAACGCGGTCATCAATGCACGGCAGAAGTTGCTGTCGTCCACCGATCCCTTGGGTTGTGGCGAATGGCTGGTGTCGATGGCGTCGGAAGCCTATTCGCTGTTCCCTTTTCTGACGGCCCCGCGGCCCGTCAGCGCCGGCCCTTGGTACGAGTTTCGAAGTTATGTCCTGAAGCAGGGGTGTCTGCCGCAAACGATCGAAGCGTGGCAGAACGCGGTTCCCGCGCGACACAGGCTGTCGCCGCTGGTCGGTGCCTTCACCGCGCTGGACGGCGAGCAGCCGCGCTTCCTCAACATCTGGGCCTATCAGAGTCTGGACGAACGGGTACGGGTGCGGGCCGACGCGGTGGCTAAGGGCCTGTGGCCGCCGAAGGGCGCGTCGGCGTCATTGGCACGCACGGCCTCGATGGTCTGCACGGCGTTGCCGTTTCCATCGGTGAATCGGCTCCAGGACTGAGGACTCGGGACGGCAATCGGAAGAGGAGATTCGAATGGGACGATTCGGCGTAGACAGCATTCGACCCGCGGTGGTCACGATCGATATGCACCGGGGGCATCTGGACCCGGCTGTCGCCACCATGCCGGTTCGGCCGGGCACTGAGGCACGCACGATCCGGGCGAACGCGGCATTTCTCGACGCGGCCCGCGCAGCGCGGGTGCCGGTGATCCACATGCTTACGCAATACACCGACGCGAGCGAGATTCGCACGAATCCGTTCTGGCGCACCCGCGCGGACGACCCGAAGGCGACACGCAAGCACGTCGAACGCCATCAGCTGACGGGCGGGCCGGGCTGCGAAATCATGCCCGAGATTCTGGACAGGTCCTACGACCTGATTCTCGACACCAAGCGGCGTTACGACTGCTTCGAGGCGACGGATCTGGAGTTCGTCCTGCGATCGCGAGGCGCCAACGTCATCTTCTTCACCGGCATCAACACCAACAGCTGCGTGCTGGCGACCGTCGCCCGAGCCAATGTCCGCGACTTCGCGGCCGTGGTGGTCGAGGACTGTGTCGACACCATGGATGGCCCCGAGCTGCACGAGGCCGGGCTCACGGTGATCCGCACGGCCTTCGGTTGGACGATGGCGGCGCAACAGGTGCGCGACGAGGTCTTCGCATCCGCCCCCGGGGCGGCGTGACGGGGCCGCGGTGACGGACCGATTGCGCAGTCGCGACCAAGGTCGGGGTATCGAGGCAGAGTGATCAAATCCTGGGGCATGTACATCGACGGCGAGTATCGGCCAGCGACATCCGGCCGCAGCTTCCCGATCGAGAATCCGAAGAACGGCAGCGTCATCGCCGACGTCGCCGAAGGCGACGAGAACGACATCAACGCGGCCGTGGCTGCCGCACGGCGGGCGTTCGGGGCCTGGTCGGGGTTGTCGGGTGCCGAGCGCGGCGACATCATGCATCGCGTCGCGGCCGTCCTGGAGCGGCGCCTGCCCGAGTTGCTCGAGCTCGAGGTCGATCAGATCGGCCGCGCCAGGCGCGAGATGGTTGCGCAGCTCGCGCGCCTGCCGGAGTGGTTTCGCTACTTCGGTGCCGTGGCACGCACGCACGAGGACACGGTCCCGCCGTTCGGCGGCAACTACCTCAACTACACGCGCCGCGTGCCCTTGGGTGTCGTCGGGCTCGTCACGCCCTGGAACCACCCGCTGCTCATCCTGACCAAGAAGGTCGCGCCGGCGATGGCGGCCGGCAACACCCTGGTCGTGAAACCCAGCGAACTGGCTCCCATCACGCCGCTCCTACTGGGCGAGATCTTCAGCGAGACGGGCGTACCCGCGGGTGCATACAACGTCGTTCCAGGCTACGGGGCGACCGCAGGCGCCGCGCTGACGGCGCACCGCGGGATCCGCAAGATCGATGTGACCGGTGGCACCGGCACCGGCAAGACCATCGCGTCGATCGCCGGCGGGAACCTGACGCGAGTCGCGGCGGAACTGGGCGGCAAGGCGGCGGTCATCGTCTTCCCCGACATCGAGGTCGAGCGCGCCGTCGCGGCCACCTTGTTCGCTGCCTTCGTCGCCAGCGGCCAGACCTGTGTCCAGGGAGCCCGGCTGTTGGTGCACCGTTCGATCCACGACCGGGTCGTGAAAGAAGTGGTCCGTCGCGCCGCGTCGATCCGTCTGGGCGATCCGCGCGATCCCGGCACGCAGATGGGGCCACTGGTCTCGGCGAAGCAGCGCGCCCTCATCGAGAAGTACGTGGCCATCGGCCTCGAAGAGGGGGCGACGCTGGCCACAGGCGGCCGGCGCCCCAGCGGTCCCGAGTTCGAGCAGGGATACTACTACCTCCCGACGGTCTTCACCGGCGTCACCTGCCGGATGCGGATCGCACAGGAGGAAATCTTCGGACCCGTCGTCTGCGTGATGCCATTCGACACCGAAGACGAAGCCGTGTCGATGGCGAACGACACCGAGTTCGGGCTGGCCACGAGTGTCTGGACGCACGACCTCGGCCGCGCCCACCGGGTGGCCCATCGACTCGAATGCGGCGTCGTCTGGATCAACGACCACCATCGCATCGACCCATCCTCTCCATGGGGCGGTTTCAAGATGAGCGGCATCGGCCGCGAGAACGGTCTAGTGGCCTACGACGAATACACGCAGCTCCAGAGCGTGGTCGCGAACCTCTCCGAGGAGCCGTTCGACTGGTATGCGGACGATGGCCTGGCGAAGAGGTACAGCTGACATGCGCATCGACATCCACAGCCACGTGATTCCGAATCGGATCATCGACCAGATCGCGCTATTTCCGAGTGAGTTCGCCGCGCGTGTCGAGGGCGAAGCCGGTGCACGCAAGGTGATACACGAGCAGGGCTACATCTACCCCTTGTTCGACGAGTTCCATGATCCGGAGGCGAAGCTGGAGTCGATGGACCGAAAAGGCATCGACATCTCGGTGATCTCGCCGGCGCCGCCGATGTTCTATTACTGGGCCGATGTCGACCTGGCGGTGAAGACGGCGAGACTGGTCAACGATGGCGTGGCGGAGATGCTTACGTTCAAGCCGAGCCGCCTGCGCGGCATGGCAACCGTTCCGATGCAGCATCCGGACGCCGCGATTGCCGAAATGGAGCGGGTTGCCCGCGACTACGGCTTCAAGGCGATCGAGATCGGAACCTCCGTCGAAGGGGCGCAGCTTGCCGAAAAGCAGTTTCGACCGGTGCTGAAGCGCGCGCAGGATCTGGGTCTGTTCGTGTTCGCGCATCCGTACTACGTGGGGGCGAAGAGCGGGCTCGAGTCGTACTACCTGACCAATCTGATCGGCAACCCGCTCGATACGACGGTCATGCTGGCCCACCTGATGTACAGCGGTGCGCTCGACGAACTCCCTGATCTCAAGATCTGCCTGGCGCATGGTGGCGGTTTCACCCCCTATCAGATCGGCCGCCTGGTGCACGGGCACAAGGTTCGTCACGAAGCCCATCGGTATTCGCAGACGTCGCCGAAACAACTGTTGCGCCGCCTGTACTTCGACAGCCTCGTATTCGATCCACAGGCCCTGCGCTACCTCATCGACCTCGTCGGGGCCGACCACGTGTGCATCGGCACGGACTCCCCGTTCGACATGGGCGACGAGCAACCCGACAAGACGATCTCGTCGATCCCTCACCTGACGCACGAGGAGCACGACGAGGTCTGCTGCGGAACCGCATTGCGACTCCTCGGCGAGGGCTCGGGCGGTTTTTGACTGTGGCTGGGACCCACGCGATCAAACAACCTTCAAGACCAGGAGAACGTGTGACAACAAGCGACATCGGCAGCAGCGTTCGAGCACGGGCTCCGTACGAGCCGATACATACACGACCGCCATTGCGCCTTCCGGGCGATGCGCGGATTGCAGTCTGGACGATCGTCAATGTCGAGAACTGGCGACCGAGCGGCGCGATGCCGCGCGTCATCCTACCGCCTCCGATGGGCCAACCCCTGCTGCCGGATGTGCCGAACTGGGCGTGGCACGAATACGGCATGCGCGTCGGCTTCTGGCGTTTTCTGGAGGCCCTGCAGAGCCGCGGCATGAAGGCAACTTTTGCAGTAAATGGCAGCGCCTGCTCGGTCTATCGGGAAGCCTGCGTTGCCGCGCGAGACGCCGGCTGGGACTTCATCGGCCACGGCTTTGTCCAGAAGCCCATGCACATGGTCGAAGACGAGAGGTCGGCCATCGCCGAAACGATCAAGGCGATTACCGAGCTGACCGGCAAGCCGCCGCGCGGCTGGGAAAGCCCGGGGCTCACGGAGACCGACCAGACCCTCGATCTGCTGGCGGAGGCCGGCATCGAGTACGTCGCCGACTGGGTGTTCGACGACCTGCCGGTGCCGCTCAAGACCCGATCGGGCGAGATCACCTCCATCCCCTACACGGTGGAGATCAACGATGTCGTGATCAGTGCGGTGCAGCAGCAGCCGTCGGACGAGATCCTGCGGCGCGGGCGCGATCAGTTCGATCGCCTTTATCTCGAAGGTGCGAGGTCACCGCGGATCATGGCGATCTCGATCCACCCGTTCCTGACCGGCGTGCCGCACCGAATCAAGTATCTCGAGGCTCTGTACGACTACATCCTCGGTCATGAAGGTGTGGTGGTCTGGACGGGATCGGAGATCCTGGACTGGTACCGCTCGCAGGTCGCCGAATCGGCGCGGGTCTGATCGCAGTGGGCCAAAGCACCGCTCCTTCGTGGCAAGACCGCAGCAGCCGTTGATGGAATCGCAGAGTCGGAGGTCGAAATGACGGACATGATGGGGCGGATCAAGGCAGCAGTCGTCCAATCGGCTGGCGCCTTCCTGGACAGGGATGCGGCCGTGCGCAAGGCCGAGGTGCTGATCGCGGAGGCGGGCGCGATGGGCGCCGACATCGTTGTCTTTCCCGAAGGCTTCATTCCGGCGCACCCGATCTGGTTCCATTTCCATGCTGCGACGAGCGCGCGCGGGCTGGCAATGGCCGCCGAGCTGTTTCGCAACGCGGTGGTGATCGGTGGCCCCGAGACCGATCGGTTGTGCGCGGCCGCCAAGCGCGCGGGCGTCTGGGTCGTCATCGGCATCTGCGAGAAGCTCGCCAACACCACCGGCACGCTGTGGAACAG
>JBEPVV010000113.1:0-6326 GCA_041690795.1 Gemmatimonadota bacterium
CGGCGATCACCAGGAAGCGTAACGCGGGCGTGGAAACTGTCGGCGCCATCTGGTTGCCGATGATAGTGCCAGCGGCGCGCAGCCCGCGATCGAGACCGCCGCGCCAGCCGTACACCAGCCCCTGCGGCCACGCGCCGCCGAACAAATGGGCGAGAACGAGCACGACAGCCGTGGGGACGAGTGCCAGCACGACGCGCTGCAGCCGGCCATGTTTGCGGCCTCGCTGCAGGAGCGCCCACGCTGCCGCAGCCAGCGGCAGACCGATCCCTTCGGTCGCGACGAAGAGTCCGCCGGTCGCGCCAAGAGTGCCGTAGGCGATTGAGAAGCGCGGCGCATGCACCATGGCCGCGAGCATCGCGAGAGTAATCGCGAGAAGCGGTGGACCGGTGAGTGAGTCGCGATGCAGCGGAATGAAGCCGGGGAGTGACACGACGACGAGCACCGCCAGCACTCCGGCGAGCGTGCCCGCGGCTGCCTCGGCCAGCAGCATCAGCAGGCTGGAGGTGATAGCTGCGCAGAGCGCGGGGAGCAGCGGACCAAGATTGGCGGACGCAGAACCCTGCAAGCCAACGATGAAGAAGAAGCCGCTGCTCCGCGCGCGCCACCAGACCAGTACGGCGACAATGACGAAGACGACGAACGCGCGGCGATGCGCTGCGCTCAGCGTGCCCCCTGCGTGGGATACCACCGCTGACCGGTGCGCGCCATCTCCTCGAGCACCGGCGCAGGATCGAATCGGGGGCCGTACTGCGCGGCGAGTCGTTCGAGGCGGACGACAGCTTCCGCCGCGCTGAGGTTGTCGAGCTCGCGCAGCGGCCCACCGCGAAAGGCCGGGAAGCCGATGCCGAAGAGCGCGCCGATATCGCCGTCACGAGGAGTCCGTACCACGCCCTCACTCATCGCGCGCGCGGCTTCGTTGAGCAGGGCGAAGACGAGTCGATCTTGCACCCGCTGCTCGTCGACTTCGGTCACGGGCTTCACGCCGAGCAGCTGGAAGACGCTGCCGTCGGCACCACTTTTCTCGCCGCTCTTGTAGAAGTAGAATCCGCGCGCGTTCTTGCGTCCGAGCCGCTCGTCGCCGCGCATCGTCGCGATCACCCGCGACGGCAGCAGGCGTTCACCCAGCGCCTGGTGCATCACCTTCCCCGCCTTCTCGCCGATGTCGAGGCCGACTTCATCGAGCAGCGTGAGCGGACCCACGGGGAATCCCCAGCGCACCATCACCTTGTCGATCGTCTCGATCGGCGCCCCCTCCTCCAGCAGGAATCCGGCCTCGTTGAGATAAGGCACCAGGATGCGATTGACCCAGAATCCCGGGGAGTCGGCGACAACGATCACCGTCTTTCCCATCCGCCGTCCGAACTGCACGGCGGTGACGATCGCATCGGCTGACGTGACGTCCGTGGGGATCACCTCGAGCAGCGGCATCTTCTCGACCGGCGAGAAAAAGTGCATGCCGAGAATTCGTTCCGGGTGTCGCATGCCGCTGGCGAGCTCGTGGATCGGAAGCGTCGACGTGTTGCTTGCAATCACCGCGTCGGCGGGAACCGAATCCTCGAGTTCCGAGAGAACCTGCCGCTTGACGGCGAGGTCCTCGAAGACCGCTTCGATGACGATATCGGTGCTGCCGAAACCGTCGAAGCCCCCGGTGCCGGAGAGATAGGCGCGACGCCGCACGAATTCGTGTGGCGTGATCCGTCGCTTCTCAAGCTGCGTCCGGAGAATGTCGGTGGCCGCCTTGAGACCGCGACCGACCTTGGCAAGATCAGCATCCTTGATCCGCACCTCGACGCCAGCCTGCATCACGGCGGTACCGGCAATCCCGGAGCCCATGAACCCGGAGCCGATCACGCCGACACGGCGCACCGGTCTCGCGCGACCAGAGCCTGCCGGAACTCCGTCGTCCTTCTTGAGTTCGCTGGTAGCGTAGAAGATCTCGACCAGGCGACGGGACACCTCGCCCATCGCCAACTCGCCGAACGCCTGCGACTCCGCTTCCAACCCGCGCGTCATGCCGTGTTCGAGCGAAATACGCACCACATCGATCGCCCGCAGCGGAGCGGGATAGTTGCCGCCGGTCTTCGCCTCCACCTGCTCGCGCGCCTTGCGGTACACCATGCGTCGGCCGAGCGGGTTGCCATCGACAAGGAACGAGCCGCCACCGTTGCGGCTGGGGCGCACGCCACGACTGGCGCGGTCCGCGGCGGCGATCGCGGTGTCGAGCAGGATCGATTCGGGGACGAGTTCGTCGATCAATCCGAGTGACAGCGCCTTCTTGCCGCGCTGGTTGTGGGCGGTGAGGATCATGTCGAGTGCGGCGCTCGCACCGACCAATCGCGGCAGCCTGTTGCTGCCGCCCGCTCCGGGAATGAGTCCCAGCTGCACTTCGGGGAGTCCGAGAACGGTCTTCGCGTGATCGCTCGCGACGCGATAGTGGCACGCGAGTGCGAGTTCGAGCCCACCGCCAAGGCAGGCGCCATGAATCGCAGCGACGATCGGCTTGGCGGAATCGGCAACGTGCTGCATCAGCAGTTGTGCGTCGCGAGAGAGCCTGACGGCCTCTTCGAGAGTGCGGAGTGCTACGAACTCGTCGATATCGGCACCGGCGATGAAGATGTCGGGCTTGCCGGAGCGCAGGACGATCGCCTTGACAACTTCGTCGGCATCGAGGCGTTGCAGCAGGTCTTCGAGCTCCCAGCCGATCGCCTTGCTGATCTTGTTGACCGCATCGTGCGGCGTGTCGAAGGTGACGACGGCGATCGCGCCGCGACGCTCGGTGGTGAACGCGCTCACTGGACGCGCTCCAGCACCATGGCGAAGCCCATGCCGCCCTGCGCGCAGATCGAGATCAAGCCGAACTCGACGTCGCGACGGACCATTTCATTCGACAATGACGTCACCAATCGCGATCCCGTGGCGCCGAAGGGATGGCCGAGCGCGATCGATCCCCCCATGACATTGGTGCGGCTCCAGTCGACCTCGCCGACCGGCCCCTTCAGCCCGAGACGGCGAGCCCATTCGGTCGAGCCCCATGCCTGGACATTCGAGAGCACCTGCGCGGCAAATGCTTCGTGGATTTCGACGAGCCCGAGTTGTTGCCAAGTGATGCCGGCGCGCTGCAGCGCGAGCGGGACAGCGTACGCCGGGCCCATGAGCAACTGCCAGCCGGGATCGACGGCGGCAACGGCGTAGCTGCGGATGGCGGTGAGAGGCCGATATCCCAGCGCACGCGCCTTCTCCTCCGCCATGACGAGCGTGGTGGAAGCACCATCAGTGAGCGGCGACGCGTTGCCGGCAGTCACCGATCCGTACTTGCGATCGAAGACCGGCTTGAGCCGCGCGAGCGCATCGAGCGAGGTGTCGGCGCGCACCAGATTGTCGGCGGTCATGACCTGATCCATGTCGCGGCCGCCGAACCACGGCGCGATCTCCGCGGTGATGCGGCCGTCAGCGGTGGCAGCCGCAGCACGCTGATGGCTCATCAGCGCGAGTTCGTCCTGCGACTCGCGGGTGATGTGATTCTCCTTCGCCATCTTCTCGGCCGACTGCCCCATCGATTCGCCGGTGCTGGGTTCGGCGATGGCGGGAGCAACGGGCTTGAGGTCGGCCGGGCGCAACTGTGCGAACAGCCCCAGGCGCTCGCGCAACGATTTTGCGCGTGACGCCGCTCCGAGTACCTGCGCGACCTTCCGCGTGTGCAGGATCGGTACATCGGAGAGCGAATCGACGCCGCCAGCGAGGATCACGTCGGCGTGCCGGGCGACGATCTGGTCGGCCGCATTGCAGATAGCCTGGGCACCAGACGCACAGGCGCGATTGAGCGTGTAGGCGGGAACGGTGCGTGGCAGTTGCGGCAGGAGCGCGACTTCGCGCGCGACGTTGTAGACCAGCGGCGAGGAGATCACCTGTCCCATGATCACTTCGTCAACCTCGCTACCCGAGAGCTCGGTCCGGTAGAGCAGTTCGCGGGTGCAGTGCCGGGCGAGTTCGACGGCCGTTGCATCGCGCAGCGCCGTACCGGCCTTGCCGAATGGCGTCCGCAATCCGGCGACGACGACCGCCCGGCGCCCGGGAGGTGGGGTGAGCATGCACGAAAGGTAAGGAGTCCGCGAGGATCAGGCGCTGGCTCAGCTATCTTTCGACAGTGCCCAATTGATGGAGTTCGACGTGTTTCCAGCCGATTCCGAGCAACCCGAACTCGCGCTCCCGGCCGAGGCGATGTACGAGGCCCTGCTCGAGGAACAAGCCGCGGTTCCGTTTGAAAGTCCGCCGCGCGCAGCAGCCCCGGCAGTCCAGCCCGCGGCCGCGCCACCGGTGACGCCGGTGCCTCCTGCCAACGCCGTGCAGCTCAAGGGTCCCGCGCTCAAGCTGGCCCAGAACATGGACGCCTCGCTGGCGCTGCCGGTGGCGACAACCTTCCGCGTCATCCCGGTGCTGCGCATGGAATCGGCGCGGGCGGCAATGAACGCGCGGCTCAAGGCTGCCGGCCGGACGGACAAGCTCTCATTCACCCACCTGATCGCGTGGGCGCTGGTGCGCGGCTGCCGCCAGTTCCCGATGATGGGCACCAGTGTGCTCAAGAGCGGTGCTGATGCCTACAAGGTCGTTCCGGAGCATGTGAATCTCGGCCTGGCGGTCGACGTCGAGCGGAAGGACGGCACCCGCGGCCTGATGGTGCCGGTGCTCAAGGCCGCCGACGCGATGGGTTTCGGTGAGTTTCTCGCGGCGTACGAAGGCGTGGTCGACAAGGCGAGGCGCAACAAGCTCATGCCCGATGACTTCTCGGGCGCGACGATGACGCTGACCAATCCTGGCGGCCTCGGCACGGTGGCCTCCGTCCCGCGACTGATGCCCGGTCAGGGAACGATCATCGCCACCGGATCGATCGCCTATCCGCCGGAGTTCTCGTCACTCGATGCCGCAGCCATCAAGCAGCTAGGCATCTCCAAAGTGATGACGATGACGAGCACCTACGATCACCGCGTGATCCAGGGTGCGGAATCAGGAAGCTTCCTCCGACTGGTCGATCAGTTGCTGCAGGGAGATGGCGGCTTCTACGACGAGGTCACGAGCGCGCTCGGCCTCGACGCCGACGCCGGTGTCGCCGACTCGGCAACCATCCGTCATGGTGATGGGGCTGATGCCCGCGTGACCGCACCGGCCATGGGTGGTTCACCGACCGCCGATCGCGCGTCGCTCGCGGCGGTCGCCGCAGCGATGGGGCTGGTCAAGGCGTATCGCACACACGGTCACCTCGCAGCGCACCTCGATCCCCTCGGCACGCCGCCTCCGGGCGATCCTGCCCTTGATCCCGCATCGCTCGGGCTCACGCCCGAGGTGATGGCAAGCATTCCTGCCGACATTCTCGACATCGGCGTGCCGGGCGCCACTCTGGCGGACGCGCTGCCGCAACTGCAGCAGGTGTACTGCGGCACGATCGCGTACGAGGTTGAACACCTGGGCGCGCACGAGCGGCGTCACTGGCTGCATCAGCAGATCGAGTCGGGGGTGTACCGCGTCTCGCTCACACCCGACGACGCGCGTCTCGTCCTCGAACGTCTCACGGCAGTCGAGGGGATGGAGCGGTTCCTCGACAAGGCGTATCTGGGCGCCAAGCGGTTCTCGATCGAGGGCGTCGACATCATGGTGCCAATGCTCGACCTGGTGACCGAGCTGGCCGGCGAAGCGGGCATCCGCAACCTGGTGCTGGGGATGGCACACCGCGGACGGCTCAACGTGCTGGCGCACACCGTCGGCCGGCCGTACGATATAATCCTGTCGGAGTTCGAGGGGAACAAGGGCGACGCCGCGCCCGATGGCGGCACCGGCGACGTCAAGTATCATCACGGTGCCGAAGGCGCGTTTCTCACGCGCAGCGGCCGCGTCGTCACCGTCACGCTGCTGCCGAATCCGAGTCATCTCGAATTCGTCGACCCGGTGGCCACGGGGCGTGCCCGTGCACAGCAGACCGACCGGCGCAATCGCGACGCGCAGCTCGATCCCAGTGCGGCGATGCCGGTGACGATCCATGGCGATGCGGCCTTTCCCGGGCAGGGCGTGGTCTCCGAGACGCTCAACCTCAGCAACCTCGAGGGCTACCGCACCGGCGGCACGCTGCACATCATCGCTAACAACCAGGTCGGCTTCACTACCGATCCGGTTGACGCGCGCTCGACGCGGTACTCGTCGGATCTGGCGAAGGGCTTCGATATTCCGATCATCCACGTCAATGCCGACGACGCCGCGGCGTGCCTGAGTGCGGTGAGGCTGGCGATGGCGTATCGCGTCAAGTTCCACGGCGACGTGCTGATCGACCTGATCGGCTA